>JAWKIQ010000007.1 GCA_041394185.1 Acidimicrobiales bacterium | reverse complement strand
CGACTCCCCCTGACAACGTCGCCGGGCACCCGCTCGGCGTTGGTGGCCCAGGGTAATCGCGGCGTACCAGGTCAGTTATCGATGATGCGGCGGACACCGCCGCCCAGCAGGGCGACCAGCACGTCGCCATTGGGGTCGGTGCCGAACGCGACGGCACCCGGAGCCCGCAAGCCCAGGTCGACCACCGATACCGCATCGCCGCCCACGATCTGCAAACCCGAGATCACGCCGCTGCAATAGTCGGAGAACAGATACACGCCCTCTAGCGCTGCAAGCCCGCCTCGCGACACCACTCCCCCGGTTATCGAGCAGCCCTGGTCGTGTCCGTAGGCGTAGATGGGGAAGAACGGATCGGCGGCCGCAACGTCGGAGAACCTCACGTCGCCCTCCCACGCCTTCCAGCCATAGTTGCGTCCACCGCCCGAACCAGCGGGTTCGAGGTTTATCTCCTCTCGCGAACCCTGGCCGACATCGGCGATCCACAGATCGCCGGTGGCCGAGTCGAACGCAAACCTCCAAGGGTTGCGCAGCCCGTAGGCCCAGATCTCGGCACGCACCCCGGCTTCACCCACGAATGGGTTGGTGCCTGGCACCGAATAGGGCGCCCCCGCCGAGGGTGTGGGGTCGATGCGGTAGATGGTGCCGAGCAGGTTGGATCGGTTCTGGGCGTTGTTCGACGGATCGCCCCCGCTGCCGCCATCGCCCGAAGACGCCCACACCAGCCCGTCTTCGGTGACATGTGAGCTTCCCCCCGTTGGCCGGTCACGTGGTTTATGCGGCCTTTGGGGCCTTTGGTGGACGGTGCAGGTTCTCCCAGGTGGTGGGTGAACGGTATCCGAGGCTCGAGTGCAGCCTTCGGGTGTTGTAGCGGTTGATCCAGGCGAAGATCGCTCGGCGGGCTCCGGCGCGGTCTTCGAATCGGTAGCGGTGGATCAGCTCTCGTTTGAGTGAGCTGAAGAACGATTCGGCGACCGAGTTGTCCCAGCACACCCCGGTGCGGCCGACGGACTGGATCATGCCGCGCTCCGCGACGGCTGCCCGGTAGTCGCCCGCGAGGTATTGCGCTCCGCGGTCGGAATGGAAAATGATCCCGGCGGTGCGCCCGCCCCGGACGCCGGCGGCCATCGCCAAGGCGTCACAGACGAGCTCGGTGCGCATGTGCTCGGCCATCGCATACCCGAGCAGGCGCCGCGATCCGAGATCGATCACCGTCGCCAGATAGAGCCAGCCCTGCCCGGTCGGGATGTAGGAGATGTCGCCAACCCACGCGACATCTGGGACACCAGGGGCGAAGTTGCGCTTCACCAGGTCCGGCAACGGCGGGGCATCCTCGGCGGGGATCGTGGTGCGGACCTTGGCGGGCTTGTAGATCCCGACGATGCCATGGGCACGCATCAGCCGCTCCACCCGCTTGTGGTTCACCCGCCAGCCCCGATCGCGTAGCTCAGCGGTCATGCGCGGTGACCCGTAGGACTCGTCGAACTCATCGGCGATCTCGCGCATCTCCTGCACCAGAGCGGCCTCGGCCTCCTCGGCTTCGGTCGGCCCTACAGTCTCGCGTTGGCGCCAGTCATAGAAGGCCTGCCGGCTGACGCCGGCGGTCTCACATGCT
Source organism: Acidimicrobiales bacterium (assembly GCA_041394185.1). NCBI lineage: Bacteria > Bacillati > Actinomycetota > Acidimicrobiia > Acidimicrobiales > Acidimicrobiales bacterium. The sequence continues at coordinate 4,072 of JAWKIQ010000007.1, read as the reverse complement.
GTCGTGGTCGGGAAGCCTTCGGCCTTCCGGGCAGCGACCCACCGATAGCGGGTCACTGTCCCGACTCCTTCACCCAGAAGGCCGTCGCTCGTTTGAGCAGCTCGCGTTCCATCCGCAGGCGCTTGACCTCGCGGCGCAGCTCGGCGAGTTCTTCACGCTCGCTGGTCGTCAATCCTTCACGCTCACCTCGATCGACCCGGGCCTGACGCACCCAATTCCCCAGATTCGTCTCGCCGACCCCGAGCCGTCGAGCGACATCGGCGATCGTGTTGCCCTCATCGAGCACCATCGCCACCGCGTCGGCCTTGAACTCAGGCGTGAACGAACGACGAGACCGAGACCGTGGCTCCTTCTCCTCCATCACTGACATGGCTACCTCCTATTCGAGGTGACCGGCCAGAGGGGGGATGCTCAATGAATGTCGCCGCCGTTGTGGTTGGCGAACGGCTGGGGAATGGTCAACAGCAGCCGACGTGTGGGGGGTGAAACGGTCAGGTCGTATTCGGCCAGTTCGACGCTGCCGGCCAGGTTGGTGTGGTCGAGGTAGAGCTTCGTGCCGTCTGGCGAGAAGTCGAAGCCAAGCAGGCCGCGTTCGTTGTCGGTGGCGGTGAGGTTCGACATGTCGAGCAGGGTCGTGCGCACCGCGGAACCCATGTCGTACCTCACTATGCGGCCCGACCTCTCGGCGACGTACACCCCGGACGAATCGCCGGGCCTCGACCGGATGGCGACGGGCTCGTCGAAAATGCCGAGGGTCTCGAACGCCAGGTCGGCTTGGTCGAGCGGCACCTCGGCGGTGGGCGGGCCCGCTACAGGTGCCCCGAGCCTGGGTGCCAGGCCGCTCTGCTGGAGCTGACCCTTGGCGGTGACCATCCAGTGGCCGTCTCCGCCGGGGGTCACGGCAGCCGCTGCGAAGCGGACGCCGCGTGCAGCGTTCGAACCGATGAAGGTGGCGTCGCCGAAGTCGAACTCACCTCCGTCGAGGGCGAACAGGCGATAGCCGCGTCCCGACGGCGTTGGGGTCATGGACATCACCGGCAGGTCAAGAGCGATGGCGCCGGTCGAACCGAAGAACCCCGCATCACCAAACGCAAACACCCCACCATCGGACGCTACCAACCAATAACCACCACCAGTAGGCGTCGCAGCCATCCCCACCACCGGCTCAACCAAAGCCAACCCACCCGTCGACCCAAAGAACCCCGCATCACCAAACGCAAACACCCCACCATCAGAAGCAACCAACCAATAACCACCACCAGTAGGCGTGATAGCTGCGCCGACTATCGGTTGGGCCAGGCCGATGCCCGCCAGATCGCCCAGGTCTGGGGCTTCGCCATAGGACCAGACCACGCCGTCGCTCTCGACGATGATGTAGCCGTCGCCGTCAGGAACAGCGGCTACAGCCACGACGTCAATTGGCGTCGCGGCCCCGGCGGGCCCTGATGCAACCGGTGGCACAATCGCCAGACAGGCAGCAGCTATGAGGACCAGGGCGATGCGGCGCATGGGTACCTGGTACCACATGCCAGGGTCGATCTGCGGTCGGGGGCGGGTCAACCGTCGACGGTGACCTCGTGCAACAACCCTGTTTCGACCTCGTACACAAAACCGCGGATGTGGTCCTTGTGAAGGATGAACGGGCTCATCTGCAAGCGCCGAATCGACTGTTTGACGTCGTCGTAGGGGCTGTCGAACGAGTCGAAGGTCCACGCGGGGCGCACACCGGTGGTCTCCTCGAGTTCGCGGCGCAGACTGACCTCATCGAGGTTCTGCAGGCCGCAGTTGGTGTGGTGCAGCAGCACGATCTCGCGGGTACCCATCGCCTTTTGCGACAGATACACCGACCTCAGCACATCGTCGGTGATGATGCCTCCGGCGTTGCGGATGACGTGGGCCTGACCGTTGTGGAGCCCCAGGATCTGGAAGATGTCCATCCGCGAGTCCATGCAGGCCACCACAGCCATGTGCATGGTGGGCCGCACCTGCAACTCGCTGTCGTGGAAATGCTCGGCGTAGGCCTTGTTGGCCTCGACCAGCTGATCGGTATGAGGCTCGAAGTCGTCTTCGGTCATCGGCCAAGAAGTTACCCGTTCAGCCACCCAGGCTTTCCCTCCATACGGGCCTGTCGACTCTTTCAGACAGAAACATGGCTGAAAACACTCGCCTCGATCCCCCGCGTGGGGTCACGGCGCCCCCGGGGCGTCTAGTTCGACGCGCCCTCGCAGCAGCACTTGCCACAGTTCTGATGAGCCTCGGATTCCCCGCCCCCGCGATGGCGCAGGCCGAGGATCCACCCATCGTGGCGCTGGCCTCGCCCACTGGCGACGACGACGGCGACGGCATCGAAAACCGGTACGAAGACGCCAACCTGGACCTGGACGATGACGCCGCCACCAACCCGGGGCCAGACACCGACGGCGACACCGTTCCCGACTATCTGGACCCAGACGACGATGGCGACGGCCTACCGACTGCGTCCGAGAGCGCCGACCCCAACGCTGACGGAAACCCCAGCGACGCGGTCGACAGCGACCTGGACGCCCAACCCGATTACCTGGACTCACCCATCGGGTTGGCATCGGGGGCGCCGGTGGTGTCCGAGCAGAAGGTGTCTGCCACGGTTGGTGGGTTCACCGGCCCACTGGCATCTCAGGACTACTTCGGCTCCAGCGTGCAGCCGATTGGCGACCTCGACCGCGACGGTGTGGTCGATGTCGCCGTTGGCGCCTACTACGACGACGGCGCGGGCTTCAACCGCGGTGCGGTGTACATCCTGTTCCTCAACGCCGACGGCACGGTGAAGACCGAGCAACAGATCAGCCAGGGCGTGGGCGGGTTCGTCGGGCCGACGCCCAACGACGTGGGATTCGGTCGCGATCTCGCGGCACCGGGCGACATCGACGGCGACGGCATCGCAGACCTGGTGGTCGGTTCGCAGTACGACACAGACGGTGGTTCGCAACGAGGCGCCGTGTGGGTGCTGTTCATGAACACCGACGGCACGGTCAAGGCCGAACAGAAGATCAGCTCGACCACCGGTGGGTTGACCGGGCCGATCGACGACTTCGATCAGTTCGGCAACGCGGTGGCGGCCATTGGCGACCTAGATGGTGACGGCCGCAGCGAGATAGCCGTGGGAGCCAAGGGCGACGACGACGGCTTCCTGGACGCCGGCGCCGTCTACGTGCTGTACCTGACCTCCAGCGGAACGGTCGCGTCGCAGACCAAGATCAGCGACACCACAGGCGGTTTGGTTGCTCCGCTGGCCAACACCGACTTCTTCGGCGATTCGGTAGGCCCCGTGGGCGACGTCGACGGCGACGGGGCGTACGACGTGCTTGTCGGCGCCACCGGCGACGACACGGGCGGCTCCGACAGGGGTGCGGCCTATGTGCTGATGTTGAACACCAACGGCACGGTGAAAGCCGAGTCGATGATTGCCAGCGGCACCGGCGGCCTCACATATGGCCTGCTGGACGGCGACCGGTTCGGATACAGCATCGCCGGTGTGGGCGACGCCGACCAGGACGGCAATCCCGACATCATGGTCGGAGCCCCTCAGGCCGATCTGGGCGGCAACGACCGCGGGCTGGTGCTGCTGCTGAACCTCGACGCTTCGGGTTCGGTCATTGGAGAGGCGGCGTTCGGGTCGGGATCCAACGGTGTCGCCGGGCCGCTCGAGAACTTCGACTATTTCGGTTCGAACGTCGCATCGCTGGGTGACCTCGATGGCGACGGCACGTTGAACGTCGTCATCTCGGCGGTCAACGACGACGACGGGTCGCTCGACGCGGGTGCGTTCTATGTGTTCGACCTGACGGCGACCGGTGTCGTCGTAGTCAACTCGACGGGCGACGCGTCCGACCTGTCGGCCGGCAACGGCGTGTGCGACACCGGCGCGCTGAACACCCAGGGCGACCCCCAATGCACCCTGCGAGCCGCCATCGAGGAGGCCAACGCGTCGGCCGGCATCGACACCATCCACTTCGACATCCCGACGAGCGAAGCGGGCTACGTCGGCGGGTCGCCGGCCTATTGGGTCATCGGTCAGGCGTCCAACTACCCCGAC
>JAWKIQ010000006.1 GCA_041394185.1 Acidimicrobiales bacterium | reverse complement strand
TGGGCCTCGAACCGATCGCCGGGCCGGGCGTACATCTGCTTCAGGGCAGCGTGAAGTGAGCCCTCGTTTAGTGTTCCGATATGAGGGACCGCACCCTCGTCGCCCAGGGTCAGTGAGCCACCGAAGGATCAACGGTGTGGAGATGGCGCATCGTGGCGGCGAGGATCTTTCGGGCGATGCCGGGGAACTCCTCGAGCAGCGACGAGAACTCGCGCCGATCGAGCACCTCGACCGTCATGTCGGTGTCGGCGGTGACGGTGGCGCTGCGGGGCTCGCCCGAGATCAGTGAACCTTCGCCGACGACATCGCCCGGACCGACGGTGGCGATGACACGCGACCCCTTGCGAACCGTCGCCTTGCCGTCGCGGATCACGAACACCTCACGTCCCACGGTGCCCTCGGTGACGAGGTTGCGCCCGGCTTTGACGACCGTCTCGGCCATCAGTTTGTTGACGCGCTTCATGTCCGACTTCGAGAGGTCGGCGAAAATCGGCAGCAGGGAAAGCGGGTCAGGGGTTTGGCTCATGCCAAAGGTTGGCCTAGTTGGTGCAGGTCGGGCAAGTACCGTGGTGAACGATTTCGGCCCGGCCCAGCTTCATGCCGTGGGTTTCGGTCGCCGCGAGCGCCGGAGCCTCGACCTCGAACTGCACGTCGAACACCATTCCGCAGCCGTCACACACCAGGTGGTGGTGAGCGCGGGTGACGTTGGGGTCGTAGCGCTTAGAGCGGCCGTCGAGATTGAGCTCGAGGACCTCTCCCAACTCGGTCAGCTCGCGCAAGGTGTTGTACACCGTCGCACGGCTGATCTCGGGGAGCCTGCCCACCGCCGCCTCGAGCACTTCGTCGGCCGTCATGTGAACGTGGTCGCCGTCGAGAACCTCGGCCACGACGCGACGCTGCGACGTGAGGCGATAGCCCCTGTCCCTTAGACGCTCCAGCAATGACGGATACATGAAATCCAAGTATAAGCGCGCCAGATCAAGACTGACAACAAAGTTGGAATCAGTCCAGAAAGTGCTAGAGTCCGGATGTCGACCCGCGCGGTCGGCGAAACCAACGGTCACTGACCATCCTCCAAGGAGAAGTTCATGAGCCTCCAGGGCACGAAGACCCACCAGAACCTCAAGGACGCGTTTGCCGGCGAATCGCAGGCCAACCGTCGCTACCTCTACTTCGCGAAGATCGCCGACGTCGAGGGTTACCCCGAGGTCGCCGGCAACTTCCGCGAGACCGCTGAGGGCGAGACCGGCCACGCTCATGGCCACCTCGACTATCTCAAGTCGGTCGGCGACCCCGCCACCGACGAGCCGATGGGCGACACCGTCGCCAACCTCAAGTCGGCCGTAGCCGGCGAGACCCACGAGTACACCGAGATGTACCCGGGCATGGCCAAGGCCGCTCGCGAAGAGGGCTTCGACGAGATCGCCGACTGGTTCGAGACCCTCGCCAAGGCCGAAAAGAGCCACGCCGGCCGCTTCCAGGAGATGCTCGAGTCGATCAGCTGATCGGCCTCGGCCCTTCCAGAATCCATACGAACTGAAAGCACATCGGCAGCCATGACCGGATCAAGCGGACCAATCTCCTACTCGCCGACCGACGGCCTCTCCTATGACCCGTCCGATCCCGTCTACTGGGATCCAAAGGGTCTGGCCAAGGAAATCGAGCGGACGTTCGAGATCTGCCATGGCTGCCGCATGTGCTTCAAGTTCTGCGATTCGTTTCCCTCGCTGTTTTCGTTCATCGACGATCGTCACGACGGCGACGTGCGCAAGATCACCGAGGCCGAGACGGCCCAGGTCATGGACGAGTGCTTCCAGTGCAAGCTCTGCGAGGTGCAGTGCCCCTACACGGTGCGCGACGAGCACGAGTACCAGCTCGACTTCCCCAAGCTGGTTCACCGATACAAGGCCCAGCGCACCCGCGAGAACGGCACGAGCTTTCGCGACAAGGTGCTCGGCGACCCCGACCGCACCGCCGTGGCAGCCAGGGCCAGCATGGGCGCCGCCAACAAGCTCAACTCACGATCGAAGCTGCATCGTCAGTTCCTCGAGAAGGTCCTCGGCATCCACCCCGACAAGGAGCTTCCCGAGTTCGCCCGCAGCACGTTCGAGAAGTGGGCCCAGAACGAGGGGCTCATCCACGACAACCCCTCACAGGGCGAGGCCGTGCTGTTCCAGACGTGCTACGTGCAGCACAACGAACCCGAGATCGGCCGCGACACCGTCGATGTCTTGCGGGCCAACAGCGTCGACATCACCTGCGAGAAGGGGCTCAACTGCTGCGGCATGCCGGCTTGGGAATCGGGCGACCTCGACACCCTTCGCAAGAAGGCCAAGAACAACCTCGACAAGCTCGAGCCGCACGTGGCTGCGGGCAAGAAGGTCTTGGCCATCAACCCCACCTGCTCGATGATGCTGCGCAACGAATACCCCGACCTCGTCGACGAGGACGACCGCGACCGTGCGGCCAAGCTGGCAGAGCAGGTGATGGACCCTTCGGAGTTCCTGTGGTCGATCCGCCGCGAGGAACGCTTCAACGAAGACTTCAAATCGACACCGGGCAACGTCTCGTACCACGCCCCGTGCCACCTCAGGGCTCAGGCGGTCGGCTTCAAGGGCCGCGACCTGATCCGCAAGATTCCAGGCGTCACGCCCAGCACCACCATGGAGTGCTGTGGCCACGATGGCACCTATGCCATGAAGACCGAGGGCTACGAGGTCTCTATCCGCATCGGCAAGAAGGCCTTCGACGGGATGAAGGCCGCCGCCGATGCCGAGGTCTGGGCCACCGACTGTCCGCTGGCAGCCATCCAGTTCGGCCAACACGCCGGCCGACGGCCCATGCATCCCATGTCGATCCTGGCCCGCGCCTATCGCCCTGACGGTTTCCCCACCCCAGTCGAGAAATCAGAGGAGTGAACACGCAATGACCCGCCTCATCGAACGCACTGACGTCGTCGACTACCAAACCTACGAAGACACCCGCGACCAGGCCCGCGCCCACATTTTCGAGGTCAAGCGGCCACGCCGGGTGCACCTCGGCGAGTACCTGACTTTCCTGTTCGAAAACAAGGAGACCCTCACCTACCAGGTGCAGGAGATCATCCGGGCCGAACGCATCGTGCGCGAGGCCGCCATCGTCGACGAGATCGAGGTCTACAACCAGTTCCTCGGCGACGACGGTGATCTGCCCTGCGTGCTGCTCATCGAGATCGAAGAACAGTTCGACCGCAAGCCGCTGCTGAGCCGCTGGCTGGGCCTCGAGAAGACCCTGTACGTCAAGCTCGAAGACGGCACCAAGGTCTATGCGTCCTACGACGCGGCCCAGGTCGGCGACGATCGTCTGTCTGCTGTTCAGTACCTGACGTTCGGCGTCAACGGCCAAACACCCGTCGCAGTCGGCTGCGACTTCGAAGAGCTGGCCGGCGAGGTACAGCTGTCGGCCGAACAGCGCGAAGCGCTGGCCTCCGATCTGGCTGCGTGACCCCGTTACCAGGCGCCCCGGCTACGGCACCTGGTAACCATTGAGATGTGGAAGAGCCGCCGCCCGCCGAGCTGATGAGCCCGGTCGAGCAGGATGTGCTGGCCCGGTCGTACGCCTACCTACAGAAGGTCGTGGGGGTAATCGCCGTTGCGCTGCCGTTCGGCGTGGCCCTCGGCGACTGGTTGCTCGATGGCCAAGCGCTGCGGGGATCGATCAGCGCGTACTACTACGGCCGCACCGGCGGCTACTTCGTGGGCAGCCTGTGCGCCCTGGCCGTGTTCTTCTTGTCGTACGACTATCGGCCGAGGCCCGGCCACAAGATCGACAACGCGCTCAGCAACGTCATGAGCGCGGCGATGATCGCCGTCGCACTCCTGCCAACTCCCAGCCAGGGGGCCGACGCCGTGGGTGCGCCCCGACTGGTCGGATACGCACACAAGCTCAGCGCCGCCGTCGTCTTCGGGTTGCTGGCCGTGTTCAGCCTGTACCACTTCACCAAGACCGCAGGCGAGGTCACCGCCGACATGTCCTGGCAGCGCAGGCTGTTACGGGTGTTCCGCAACGACCCGCAGCACTCGACGGCCACTGGCAACAAGATCAAACGCAACAAGGTCTTCCGCTTCTGTGGCTGGACGATCGTGGCTTGCATGGTCATGATCGCCGTATCCGATCTGTTCCATCTCGAGCTGGTCTTCTGGCTCGAGTCGGTCGCGGTTCTGGCGTTCGGTTTTTCGTGGCTGGTAAAGGGCGGCGCCTTGTTCGCCGACCAGAGCTAGCTTCGCTGCATGTACGTTCCGAAGGCGTTCGCCGTCGACGACCACACCCACGCGCTCGCCGTGTTGCGCGCTGTGCCATTTGGTCATCTGGTCACCTCGGTCGACCGGCTCGAGTCGACAGCTCTTCCGTTCCTTGTCGACGATGAACTGACGCTGGTCAGCGCTCACGTAGCCAGGGCCAACGACCACTGGCGCCGCATCGATGGCGCCGAGGCGCTGCTGATAGTGCCGACTGTTGACGCCTATATCTCGCCGCGCTGGTACCCCACCAAGGCCAGCGACGCCAAGGTGGTGCCCACGTGGAACTACGAACTGATCCACGTTCACGGAACTGTCGAGGTCGTTCATGACGACACCTGGAAGCTCGACACCGTCACTGCGCTGACCGACCTCAACGAAGCCAGAACCCCCGGAGACTCACCGGCATGGCGCGTCGACGACGCCCCCGACGACTACATCAACAAGATGCTCTCTGCGATCGTCGGGCTGCGAATCAAAGTCGACCACGTCGAAGCCAAGCGCAAGCTCAGCCAGAACAAGCCGCAACACGACCGGCTGGGCGCCGCTGAAGCCCTGCTGCGATCTGACCGCCAACGCGACCGCGAAGTAGGTTCGTTGATGCGGTCAGCCGACGGTTGACGACGCGCCGACGTGGGGGCACCTGTGTACGACGGATTCGAAACCCTGAGCATCGACATCTCCGATCGTGTGGCGGTTGGCGTCATCGACGCTCCGCCCGTCAACGTGATGACCCCTCAGCTGTTTCGAGATCTGCGCAACTTCGCCGATGCGACCGCCACTGACGACGAGGTGCGCGTGGTGGTGCTTCGCAGCGCCAACCCAGAGTTCTTCATCGCTCACTTCGACGTCGAGGTGCTGGAAGCAGCCCCCGTCGACGAGCCCGCTCAGCGAAGCGACACGCTGAACTCGTTTCATCGCATGTGCGAGACCTATCGCACCATGCCCAAGCCGACCATCGCAGAGATCGCGGGACGTGTTGGTGGCGGAGGAAACGAGCTGGCCATGTCGTTCGACATGCGCTTCGCTGCGCTGGGCAGTGCGGTCTTCAATCAGATGGAGGTACCGCTGGGCATCTTGCCAGGTGGGTCGGGCACCCAGCGGTTGCCACGCCTGGTGGGTCGCGGCCGCGCCATGGAGATAGTGCTCGGCGGAGTCGACATCGACGCCGAAACGGCCGACCGATGGGGTTTGGTCAATCGTGCGATGCCCGCAGACGAGCTGACCCCGTTCGTCGATGCGCTGGCGAGACGTATCGCCTCGTTCTCCCCGGGGGCCGTGGCTCTGGCCAAGCAGTCGGTGTTGAACGCCGACGAACTCGACCTGTCCGAGGGCCTACTGGAAGAGGCGTTCCTGTTCCAACAGACAATGCGTCTACCCGGCACCCAGGCCCTGATGCGCGAGTTCTTGGCGCGCGGCGGTCAGACGCGCGAAGGCGAACTGCGGGTCGCCGACCTGATGACCGAATAGGTTCGCGCTACCAGCTGATCTCGATCTCGAGGCTGTTCTCTTCCCCGATCTCGACCTCGACCTCCATGGTCACCTCGTCTGGCACCTTGATCTTGATGGGAAGACCCTTCTGCACGAACTCGACCTGGTTGTGACGCTCGAGCGTGTCGGCGAGTTGGTGTAGCCACTTGGCCGCTTCTTCTCGCGACAGCTTCTTCTCGTCCTCGATCTCGAACAGTTCCATGGATTGAATTCTGGCGAACGGTTTGGCTGATCGGCGCCCTGGGCATGGGATGTTCATGAGAATTCTCGTGCTCGGAGCTACCGGCTACATCGGGGGGCGATTGGTGCCCCAGCTGGTCGAGGACGGGCACGAGGTTTGCTGCCTGGCAAGAACGCCAGACAAGCTCAGCGGCCGCCCGTGGCGGCCCTTGGTCGAGGTGTTCAAAGGCGACCTGCTGGATCCGAACTCGCTGTCAGGCGCGTTCCACGGCGCAGACCTGGTCTACTACCTGGTGCACAGCCTCGGCGCTGGCGAAGACTTCGACGAGATCGAGCGCCGATGTGCCCAGAACGCCAGCAGGGCTGCCCAGTTCGCTGGTGTCAAGACCATCGTCTACCTGGGTGGTCTGGGCGACGACTCCGACGATCTTTCAGCCCACCTGTCCAGCCGACACCTGGTCGGTGAGGTTCTGGCGGCCGGGGCAACGCCCGTGGTCGAGGTGCGGGCGGCGGTGATTCTGGGTTCGGGCAGCGCATCGTTTGAGATGTTGCGCGGTTTGGTCGAAGTGCTGCCGCTGATGATCACACCGCGGTGGGTCGGCCGGACCCGATGCCAGCCCGTGAGCGTTGGCGACGTGCTCGAGGCGCTTCAACGGCTGGCTACCGCCGACATCGACCCAGGGGTTTGGGAGTTGGGCGGGCCAGATGTGGTCACCTACGCCGAGCTGATGCAACTGCACGCTTCGGCGGCGGGCCTTGCGCGACGCGTGATTCTTCCTGTTCCGTTCGTGACGCCTCGGCTTTCGACGCACTGGGTCGATCTGGTGACCTCGCTGCCTCGCGGGATCGCCCACGAGCTGGTGCTCGGCCTCCAGAACGATGTGGTCGTCAGCGGCCGCGATCTGGCCGACGAGCTGGGGCTCAGACCGCTGGGGGCAGCCGAAGCGATCGCAGCGGCGCTGACCGCAATACAGGACCTGGACATCCCGACGCGCTGGACCGCCGCCAGCCGCCCGCTCGACCCTGCACGCCCGAGACCATTCGACCCCGGATGGTCTGGGGGCACGGTGTTGACCGACCAGCGATCGACGACCGTCGAAGCGCCCCTGAGTGAAGCGATGTCGACGATCAAGTCGCTGGGCGGGCAGACCGGCTGGCTGGCGTTCGACTGGATGTGGCGCATCCGAGGGTTCGGCGATGACCTGTTGGGCGGGGTTGGGTACAGGCGAGGGAGGCGACATCCGACCGAGCTCGTCGTGGGCGACATGGTCGACTTCTTCGTGGTCGACGCTCTCGAGCCCGCGCTCCTGCGGCTGCGCGCCGAGATGCGCATGCCGGGTCATGGCTGGCTCGAGTGGGAGGTCGAGGACCTCGGCCACGAGCGCTCGTGTATCCACCAGCGAGCGCGGTTCGTGCCGGCAGGTCTTGTCGGGCGACTGTACTGGTGGGCCCTCATTCCCTTTCACGCTCTGGTGTTTCGGGGAATGCTGAACAAGCTGGCAACCAAGACCGAGGAACGAATCAGCCCACCCGACTAGCGGCCGCCTTTGTGGTGTTTGCGGTGGCAGGGTGTGCAGAGGGTTTGGAGTTGGTCGGTTCGGGTGTGGCCGGTTTGTGCGTGTGGGGTGGTGTGGTGGATGTTGGGTAGGTGGGTGGTTCCGCATTGGGTGCATGCGGGTTGTTCGGTTTGGGTGGTGCGTTGCTGGCGGATGGTTGGTCGTCGTCTGGCGTCTGACGCGTTGACGGGGTTTCCGGCCAGGTCGTGGACGATGAGTCGAACGGCTGCCTGGTCGAGAAGGCCTGCGACGGCGCTGTTGGTGAGTGGTGTTCCGTTGGGGAACCGGCAGCCGGTGTGGTCTACGTGTATGAGGATCTCGAATCGGTGGTTCGCGTTCGATGTGACTAGTTCGGTTAGGGCGTCGGCGCGTTGTTGGGCGAGGGTGGGCCAGGTGCCGTCGGGTTCGCGTTCGAGTTTGCGTCGCATGACCTGTGCCTCGACGGCGCGTTCGAGCACGCCGGCTTGTAGGGGTGGGAGTCGCAGGCTGATTGAGACGGTGCCGTCTGGTTCGGTGCGGGTGCGCATGGCGCGTGAGCGCCGGTGGCGGTTGTCGATGACAGTGTGGTCTTCGTGTTGTTGTGACCAGCGTGCGAATGCTTTGGCGATGTCTGCTGCTGGTGTGGTGCGTGCGATTTCCAATAGTTCGGTTTCGTTGGCGGGTGTGGCTATAGACACGAGCGCCCGGGCTTTGCTGTAGGAGAGCTCACCGGTTTGGAACGCCGCCGCGGACGCGTGAAGAACGCGCAGAGCGCGGCCTACGCGTATCCAGTCACGAACCGTGGATGCGCAGGCGTCGAGGCGTGGGGCCAGCCAGTGCGCGGCCGATGGTTGTCCGTCTGCGATCCACACCGGCCCATCAGCAAACTCGGCGCACCCGACAACAAGCCGATAGTGGGCTTGGGTGATACGGCGGCCGGTTTCGATCAGCAGGTCGGCTTCCCGACGACAAACGTCGAGTTCTTGTGTCGTGTAGATCGCTGGTTCCACCATGAATGCTCCCCTCTTTGTTCTTGTCTCACCCAGCGGGTCGAACAGGCTTTCGATCTGTGATCGAAAGCCTACTGAAGGGGTGGGACAGTCTCTATTGATAAAGAAACAGCACAGTAGGTGTCAGCGCTGATACGACCAGTAGCCACCACGCGTCCGCGGCGACGTTCGCCCAGCCGCAATCGGGTGGCCGGCTGATCAGGGTCGGGCGACGACAACCTCGAAGTCGACAACCAAACTGAGATGCTCTGGCCTCTCGCACGACAAGCACCAGCCTGACAACCACGCCCGATACATGCCCGGTTCGGTCTGGTTCGGAATGCGGATCTCGACATCGACGGGCAGCGGCACGGCGTCGGCATGCATCGTCATCATCGTCTCGTTCGGATTAGACAGCCGCGGGTCTTGCCCGTCGATGGTGGTCTGCCATGCGGCAACCCAGTGTTCGCCGGTCCAGCAGGTCACGTTGATGCTGGAGCTGATCACGAGATCGGCTGCCAGGTCAGGCGCCGCAACCGAGAGGGGCACCGATGCGCCAGCAGCGAATGTCGAACGTTCGGCTTCGATCGATACGTGCAGAACGGCCGGGCCGTCAGCGACCGCGCAGCTCGCGCTCCTTGGCGGCCATGGCCTCGCGCCCCTCGGCCACGGCGGTCTTGAACTTGGTGGCCAGACGGTCGCGCACCTCGGGCGGTGCGTAACGCTCGATGGTGCGCCGCACGCGCTTGTTGGCATAGGCCCAGCTCGAGGCTCCGAGCGTGGCACCGATGGCCATCCAGAACACCCTCCTGAACATCAGCGCGCTGCCCTACCGGCCAGGCCTCGCACGACACCCTTCAGGCCCGATGCCGCGGCCCTCGCCTTGATGGCCGGATTGGTCACGGTGGCCTGGGCCACCCGGCTGGCCGACTCGACCGTGCTCGACAGCGTTTCGGCGGTGTCGAGGACGGAATCGAGCCGCTCGAGGTCGACGTCGGCACGCTCGAGGGTGGCCCGAAGCTCGGCAACAGCCGGCACGGCCTCGTCGACCAGCGCCCTGGCGGCCTCGCGGAGGTCGACCAGAGTGCGCTGCAGACCCACCAGCACCATCACCAGTGCGGTGACCGATGCGATGGCGGCGATGGTGACGATGACGGCGGCGAGGTCAGATGCGCTCATCGCCCGCCAAACTATCGCCTCGTCGGGCCTCCAAGAGCTGCGCGACCTCGGCCTCGAACCCATGCGCCGACGGTTCGTAGTACACGGCGTCGGCGACCTCGTCGGGGCGGTACTGCTGAGCCACCCAGCCCGCAGGCTCATCGTGAGGGTACGCATACCCCTTGCCGTGGCCCAGCGATTTGGCTCCCTTGTAGTGCCCATCTCGAAGGTGAATGGGAACCTCGCGCCCCTTGCCCGCCTTCACGTCGGCAATGGCGGCCCACCAGCCTCTGGCGGTGCGGTTGCTCTTGGGCGCCGTCGCCAGGTGAACCACGGCCTGGGCAAGGTTGTGGCCGGCCTCGGGCAGACCCACGAACTCGACCGCGTGGGCGGCAGCGTTGGCCACCACCAGGGCCATCGGGTCGGCCATGCCGATGTCTTCGCTGGCCAGAATCACCAGACGTCTGGCTATGAAGCGAGCGTCTTCGCCTGCCTCGACCATGCGAGCCAACCAGTACAGGCCGGCGTCCGGGTCGCTGCCTCTGATGCTCCTAATGAAGGCAGACACCACGTCGTAGTGCTCGTCGCTGCCATAGCGCAGCGCCCGCGAATCGAGCGCCACTTCGGCGTGCTCGAGCGCAATGGTCTTGGAGCCCGCCTGGCGAGCAAGTACGACGGCGACTTCCAGCGCCGTCAACGCCCTCCTGGCGTCGCCGTCGGCGCGCTCGGCGATGTGAACAAGAGCGTCGTCTGTGGAGTCGACCCCCTCTACCGCCAGGCCCTTGCGCAACACCTCGACCACGTCTGGAGTGTCGAGCTGTCGGAGGCGAAACAGGTTCGACCGGCTGAGCAGCGGTGCATTGACCTCGAAGTAGGGATTTTCGGTGGTGGCACCGATCAGCACCAGCAGTCCGTCCTCGACGGATGGCAGCAGTGCGTCCTGCTGGCTCTTGTTGAAGCGATGCACCTCGTCGAGGAACAAGATGGTTCCAACACCCCTCTCGCCGAGCCGGGCGCGGGCTGCCTCGATGACTGCCCGCACGTCTTTGACCGAGGCCGACACCGCCGAAAGGGTCTCGAAGTGTTTGGCGGTGTGGTTGGCGATCAGCCGCGACAGGGTTGTCTTGCCGCAGCCGGGCGGCCCCCACAAGATGATCGACGTCAGACGGTCGGCTTCGATCAGCGAACGCAGCGGACGGCCGGTGTCGAGCAGGTGCCCCTGGCCGACGACATCGTCGAGGCTGCGCGGCCGCAGCCGGGCGGCCAGAGGGGCCCGACGCTCGAGGGCGTCGGCGGCTGCGCTTGCGAAGAGATCGTCCATGTGCTGGCCAACTTAGCGACCAATCCGGGAACAAATGCCCTGTTGAAGCTGCGCCATTGCCTGCATGGTGCACACAAAGAACTATTTGGGGGGGCGGACCGGCTGGGACCGCCCGATTTGGGCCGGTTGCAGGGATCGCTCCTCTCGAGGAGGAGAAATGCGACGCTTCATCGTCGGAGGGCTTGTCGCCGTAGTAGGAGCAGCCTTCATCATCTTGACCCTCACCCAGAACCTGTTCCGCGTAGGGACCGACTTCGAGGCGCTCACCACCGACTTTCGGCCGGTGATGCAGGACGAATCGATCCAGGGATATCAGGCTGGGATAGAAGGGTTGGCCGCTGCTGGTGAAGAGTTCCAGACCCAGCTGGTGCCCGCTCTGTCGCTCGCCCTACAGATGAGCCCAGAGCAACTGCAGGCCTTCATGGCCGACCAATACCCCGCCACCGCTCAGGGCATGGCGGCTCTGCCACAGCTGACCACCGAGTTTGGCGGCCTGGTCACGATGCTGGATCAACAGCAGTCGAACTTCGAGTCCGCCGATGCGATACCGACATCGAACGTGGTCGCCCAGACGGTGCCTTGGGGGTTCTTCGTGTTCGGGCTCGCAGCGCTGGGGCTTGGCATCTGGGCCATCGCCGGCCACGTGAAGTTCACATCGACAGCAGCCCTGGTGTTGGGAGTTGTGGTGATAGTCGCGACGTTTGCCATGGCGATGCCGTCGAAGGCATCAGACGCCGACGACCTGAACGCTGCTCTGAAGCCGGTCTACACAACCGAAACCGTTCAGCAGGCGCAGGGTGGCCTGGCAGTGCTGGGAGCGATGGGCAACGAGATGTCGACATCGATGCTGCCCGGGCTGGCCGAAGCCATGCAGCTCACCCCCGACCAGCTGAACGCCTTCCTCGAGAACTCGTTCCCCGCCACCGCCCAGGCGTTGGCGACGATGCCAGAAGCGCTCGCCTCGTTCGACGAGATGGCGACGGTGTTCGATCAGAACCTCGAGAACTACGACACGATCAAGCCGGTCGACATGTCCAACCTGGTTTGGGCGCTGATCGGCGGCAGCCTGCTGCTGGCACTGGCAGGCACATTTGGTCTCTTCGGTCGTGGTGACGCTCTCGAACCACACGTAGAGCACGAACACGACAGCGGGCAAGGCGAAGAACTTCGCTTCGACGCCGGCCTCGAAGAGAGCCCAGACGTATCCACCAAAGACTTGGTGAGCGTCTGAACAGTAGGCAACTGGGTAGCGTTGGCGCCTATGAAAGCGAGAGCAGGCCTGCTCACAGCGATCTTGGCGCCAACGCTGCTTGTTGCCGCTTGTTCGCGTTCGGACGACAATTCGACGGCCGATCCGGTAAGCGACGGTGTGGCGGTTGAAGCAACCTCGCCGACCACGCGTGTGCCGTCCCCCGAAGACATCTCCGCGCTGGCAGCAGCCCTGGCCGCCGACGATCCATCACCGCCCGAATACACCACGTGCATCGCCGAGGCCGTGGCTCACCTGATCTCTGCCGAAGAACTGGGCGGCATCATCGATGAAACAAGGCGCAGCGCGTACAACGCAGCGGCGCAGACCTGCTTTTCGCAGGTGTACCCGACGCTCGATGACGACCCGGCCATCGCCGCTTTCGTGCAAGCTCCTCGAACAGTGCACGATTCGACAGCGGTCAACGGCGACGCCTCGGTTTCGTATCGCATCGACCTGCCCGAGGTTCTCGAAGACCAGGGAAACAACTTCGGCGGTGGGAATGTGTTCGCCAACCCCGAACCGGCCCGCGGCGCACCCACTTTCGCCATACAGATCGGCGTCGCCGGCCAGCGCACCGAGCCCTTATCGCTGACTCAGGCGTGGGACCGCCTCGTCGACGGCTCGACAGATCCCGAGGGGCTTGCGTGGGCGACCGTCGACGGAATCACCAGCGTCGTCACCGGCGCCGATGCAATGACACTGGTGCCAGTCGACGACACGACCTGGCTGAGCTGCCGGGCCAGCATTCGGGGCCAGGCATCGCCGATGACCCAGGGTCGACGACGTGGCCCGCGAACTGCTGGAGATCTGCGCTTCTATACAGCTGTCGTAGCAGCCACGGCTCAGGCCGGAGGCGGCAACACTCTGAGGCCCAGCTCGTCGAGCTGGGCGTCATCGATGGGGGTGGGCGCATTGGTCAGCGGATCGCCGCCCGATTGGGTCTTGGGGAAGGCGATGACCTCGCGGATGTTCTCCTCGCCCGACAGCAGCGCGGTCAGGCGGTCGATGCCGAACGCGAAGCCCGCATGCGGAGGCGCTCCGTAACGGAATGCATCGAGCAGGAAGCCGAACTTGCGCTGGGCCTCCTCGGAACCGATTCCCAACAGGTCGAAGATCTGTTGCTGGATGTCGCCGCGATGGATACGGACAGAGCCCGAACCCAACTCCCAGCCGTTCAGCACCAGGTCGTAGGCCTGCGAGCGAACGTCGAGCAGGCGCTGGGGGTCGGTGCCCGCTGCTGCCAGCAGTTCGATGTCTTCGGCGTGGGGCATGGTGAAGGGGTGGTGGGCCGGAACCGGGTTGCCTGCGTCGTCGATGTCTTCGAAGAGCGGGAAGTCGACAACCCACAAGAAGTTGAGACCGCCCTCGTTGACAGCCGGGCGACCCAGCTCGAGGCGCAGCAGACCCAACACGTGCACCGTTCGGCGCCATGCGTCGGCGACCAGGAAACACACGTCGCCCGCCTGTGCGCCCAGGCGCTCGAGCACACCGTCGATCTCGCTCTGGGTCATGAACTTGGCGACGGGCGAGGTGACCTCGCCACCCTCGCCGACCTTGAGCCACACCAGGCCCTTGGCGCCCCATCGCTTTGCGCTGTCGGTGAGCTTGTCGAGCTGGTTGCGCCCCAAGTCGTCGGCCGCGCCCTTCATGCAGATGCCCTTGATGCAGGGTGCCTGGAACGCCTTGAATTCGGTCTCGGCGAACAGGTCGGTCAGCTCGGCCAGTTCCATCTCGAAACGCACGTCGGGCTTGTCTGACCCGAAACGGTTCATGGCCTCGTGCCAGGTCATCTCAGGGATATCGGTGGGACGCTCGCCGGTGATCGCCTCGGTGGCGGCGGCTACAGCCTCTGACACAGAGGCCCGAACGTCCTCGCCCGAAGCAAAGCTCATCTCCATGTCGAGCTGGATGAACTCGAACTGTCGGTCGGCCCGAAGGTCTTCGTCTCGAAGGCAACGCGCCATCTGGTAGTAGCGGTCGATGCCGCCGACCATGCACAGCTGCTTGAACAGCTGGGGGCTCTGGGGCAGGGCATAGAACGAGCCAGGCTTCAGGCGGCTGGGAACCACGAAGTCGCGCGCTCCCTCGGGGGTGGACGCGATCAGCATCGGGGTCTCGATCTCGACGAAACCCTGAGTTTCCATGGCGCTGCGGATAGCCGAGTTGACCCGTGCGCGGGTGCGCAGGTTGCGCTGCATCCGAGAGTTGCGCAGGTCGAGATAGCGGTGGCGGATGCGAATCATCTCGTCGACCTCGACCCGACCATCGATCTGGAACGGAGGCGGCTCTGCCACCGACAGGATCTCGACGGTGGCCTCACCGATCTCGATCTCGCCGGTCGCAAGCGAATCGTTAACGGTGTCGTCGGGCCGTTCGCGCACGGTGCCCGTGACGGCCAGCACATACTCGGAGCGGATGTCGCGGGCCGCCTCGACCACACACTGGACGATTCCGGTGTGGTCGCGCAGGTCGACGAAGGCAAGGTGCTCGCCGTGTTCGCGGCGCTTGGATACCCAGCCGCACACGGTGACGGTGCGGCCCACGTCGGCTCGGGTGAGGGTGCCGCAATAGTCGGTTCGAGAGGTCATTGAAGCGGAGATCTTTCTGGAGGGTCTTTTCGATACAGACGAATATCAGCGGGACAGAACTTCGGCGACGGCGCTGACGACCTCTGATCGGGCCAGGGTCTGCTGGGCGACGTCGGAGCGCAGATTTCGGAGGGTGACCACACCTGTGGCCAGCTCTTGGTCGCCGATGATGAGCGCCCATCCGGCGCCCGACCGGTCGGCGGCCTTCATCTGCGAACGCATCGACCGGTGATCGAAGGATCGGTCGGTTGCAATGCCGGCTGCCCTCAGCTCGTGCGACAGGTCGCGCGCGGCGCTGCCGTCGGTTACGTCGATGATCCAAACGACCGGCGAAGTGCTGGGCGGCGAGAACGTCTGCTCGGCATCGCAAGCGAGCAGCAGGCGTTCGATTCCCATAGCAAAGCCGATGCCGGGTGTGTCTGGGCCACCCAGCTCCTCGACCAGACCGTTGTAGCGGCCGCCACCGCCAAGCGCGTTCTGGGCGGTCTCGAGCGCCGACGACTGGTACTCGAACAACGTGTGCGTGTAGTAGTCGAGACCTCGCACCAACCTGGGCTCGATTGCGAAGGGGATGCCCAGCGAACCGAGGCCCGCCTGGACCCGCTCGAAGTGAAGCCCGGCCTCGACCGACAAGAAGCTCTCGATGCGGGGTGCCTCGGAGGTGACCCGCCGGGTGGCCTCCCGTTTCGAGTCGAGAACCCGCAGGGGGTGCGCCTCGACCTTGTCGTGGTCTTCGGGGTCTATGTCGCCGATGTTGTCGCGCAGATACTTCTGCACTGCGTCGGCATATGCGATGCGCGTCTCGGCATCACCCATCGAGTTGATCAGCAGCAGTACCCGGCGCAGACCGATGGCTTCCAGAAAGCGCGACCCCAGGGCGATGACCTCGACGTCAACGTCTGCATCGGAGGAACCCAGCACCTCGATGCCGAGCTGATTGAACTGTCGCTGGCGGCCCGCCTGAGGTGCCTCGTAGCGGAAGAATGGTCCCTGATACCAGACCTTCCAGGGCACTATGGGCCGATGCTGCACGAACGCCCGACACACCGAGGCGGTGTTCTCGGGCCGCAGCACCATGCGCCTGTCGCCCTTGTCGAGAAAGTCGTACATCTCCTTCTTGACCACCTCGGTGCCCTCGCCGATGCGTTGGAACACGCCGAGGTCCTCGAAGATGGGGGTGTGCAGCAGGCCATAGTTGGCGAGCGATGCCTCGCTTGCGAACGCGTCGATGAGAGCCTGCCAACGAGCCGACTCGGGTGGTTGCACATCGCGCGTGCCTATGGGCGTCTGGAAACTGTTCGCCTTGGCCATGACCCCGCCATGGTATAAGCACCCACGGCGGCTCGGTCGCGAGTTTCAGTCGCCCTTGTCGGACTGCGACGGCACCGAGCGGTATGCCTCGAACACGGCATCGACGGCGCGGACCTTTCGCAGCAACATCTCGAGGTGTGACGGATCGACCAATTCGAACTCGAAATGCATGGTCGAGACCTGGTCGCCACCGGTCAGGGTCTTGGCGCTGAGGATGTTGACGTGCGAGTCGGACATGGCCTGGGTGACCTCGGCCAGCAGGCCCGAGCGGTCGAGCGCCTTGACGTCTATGGACATGACGTAGCTGCCCTCGAAGCCAGAATCCCACTCGACATCGACCAGGCGCCCGCCCTGGCTGGCCGCCAGTTCGACCGCGTTGGTGCAGTCGGTGCGGTGCACTGAAACCCCTCGGCCCCTGGTGACAAATCCCATGATGTCGTCGCCGGGCACAGGGTTGCAGCACCGCGCCACCCTCACGAGCATGTCGTCGAACCCATCGACGTGAACACCGGACTCGCGCCGCTTGCGGCGGGTGCGGTTCTGCAGCGAAGGGGCAGCCAGTTGTTGTTCGGTGTCGGGGCTACGCAGCTCGCGTCCCAGACGCTGGGCCACCGACTTGGGCGACAGGTGTTTTTTGCCGATCGCGACCAGGATCGACTCGAGATCCGAGTACCCGAGCTGTTCACCGATGGCCAACAGGGCCGCACTGCCCAGGGTGGCGTTGGTTGGCAGGTTGGCGCGACGCAAAGCGTCGAGCAGCGCTTCGCGCCCCGATTCGATGGCGTCGTCACGACGCTCACGGGCGAACCATTGGCGGATCTTGTTGCGCGCCCGCGGCGTGACCACCATCGACACCCAGTCGAGGGATGGGCCGGCGGCATCGAGCTTGGAGGTGAAGATCTCGACCGTGTCGCCCGACTCGAGCGGGCGGTCGAGGGGCACCAGGCGTCCGTTGACCTTGGCACCGATGGTGGTGTGGCCCACGTCGGTGTGGATCGAGTAGGCGAAGTCGATGGGCGATGCACCAATCGGCAGGGTGACCACGTCGCCCTTCGGTGTGAAAACGAACACCTCGTCGTGTTCGAGATCGCCCCTGAGACTCTCCATGAACTCGTCTGGATCTGCGGTCTCTGACTGCCAGTCGAGCATGCGATCGAGCCAGGGCATGTCCTTGTCGTCGCCGCTCTTGTAACGCCAGTGAGCCGCAACACCGAACTCGGCCAGCTGGTGTTGCTCTTCGGTGCGGATCTGCACCTCGATGATGGCGCCTCCCGGCCCCACCACCGTGGTGTGCAGCGACTGGTAGAGGTTGAACTTGGGCATCGCGATGTAGTCCTTGAAGCGCCCTTGTACCGGGTTCCAAAGACCGTGGATGATGCCGAGAGCGGCATAACAATCGCGGTTCGAGTCGACGATGACCCGAATGCCTATGAGGTCGAAGATCTCGTTGAACTCGCGGCCGCGCATGGCCATCTTCTCGTAGATCGACCACAGGTGCTTGTGCCTGCCGTACACGCCGGCCTCGATGCCGTAGTCGTCGAGGTGAGCCCTGACCTGCTCGAGCACGTCGTCGACATAGCGATCCTGGCGAGGCGTACGCTCGGCCACCATCCGGTCGATCTCGGCGTAACGCCTGGGATAGAGCGCTGCGAATGACAGGTCTTCGAGGCGTTGGCGCATGGCCTGCATGCCCAGCCGGTGGGCCAGTGGTGCGTAGATGTCGAGGGTTTCGCGGGCCTTGCGCGCCTGCTTTTCGGGGCTCAGCGCCGCAATCGTCGACATGTTGTGCAAACGATCGGCCAGCTTGATGATGAGCACCCGCAGGTCGTTGGCCATCGCCACCAGCATCTTGCGCATGGTGGCTGCCTGAGCCGCCTCGCGCGTGTCGAAGCTGATCTGATCGAGCTTGGTGACACCGTCGACCAGGTGGGCGACCTCCTCGCCGAATACCGAACGCACATCGTCGAGCTCGAGGCCCGTGTCCTCGACGGCATCGTGCAGCAACGCAGCAGCGATCGAGACGTCGTCGAGGCCAAGGTCTGCGACCACTTTGGCCACGCTGAGAGGGTGCAGGATGTAGGGCTCGCCCGACTTGCGTCGCTGGTTGCCGTGGGCCGCGTTGGCGGTGGCCCATGCGCGACGGATCAGGTCGGTGTCGACCCCTGGCCAGCGCGTCGAGAAGGTCTCGAGCACAGGCTCGAGAGCCTCGGCGGGCGCCTCGTCACGGCGCCACGGCAGCACCCTCGTGGCGGTCATGACCAGACGCTAGCGCCGGCTAGCGCTTCTTCCCCATCTTGCGCGGACGTGGTGCCGCGGCACGGTTGTACTGGGACGCCGACAGCGCCTTGCGCGCCTCGGTGATGGACCCTGCGGTTGCGCCTCGCTGGGCCAGCTCGACGCGGCGTTGCCATTCGGGCTCGCGGTTGCGCAGAATGCCCAGGACCGGAGCCGCGACGAACATCGAGCTGTAAGCACCGGCGATGATGCCAACCAACAGCGCGACAGCAAACTCTTGGAGTGCGCCAGCGCCCATGATCCAAGCACCCACCACCAGCATGGTCATGACCGGCAGGGTCGAGGTGATCGACGTGTTGACCGAGCGCATCACCACCTGGTTCATAGACACGTTCAGCATCTCGTCGTAGGTCAGGCGACCCTTTTCGGCGATGATCGTGTTCTCGGTGACACGGTCGAACACCACAAGTGTGTCGTAGAGCGAATAACCCATGATGGTCAAGAACGCGATGACCGTGGCCGGGGTGACGTCGATCTGGAACAGGGCATAGAAGCCCACGCTCAGCAAGATGTCGTGAACTACGGCGATGAGGGCGGCCAGTGCCATCTTCCAGGTGAACCGTATGGCGATATAGGCGGCGATGATGATGAAGAACCAGATGAGGGCCTTCTGGGCCTCGCTGGTGACCCTGTCGCCCCAAGAGGGGCCAACCTCGGTGCGGCCAAGTTCGTTGACCGACACATCGGCGGCCTCGGCGAGCGCCTGGGTGATGGCCTCTTGCTCCTCGAAGTCAGAAGACTGCGCCCTGACCCGCCAGAAATCGGAACCACCGGTGACCAGCTGCACCCGGGCGTCTTGGCCGAACTCGGCCAGCACGTCGTGCAGCTCGGTGTCGGTGACCTGACCGTCGGCCGGCACCTCCCACACCACACCACCTTCGAACTCGATGCCGAGGTCGAGGCCACGGGCGACCAGCGCCACCAGGCCCACCAGCATCAGGCCGATGGACACGCGCAACAGCTTCTTCGCCAGCGACACGAAGTCGATGTGGCTCTCGCCTCTGTAGAGATCTCCGACGATGCTCACTTGACGACCTCCACTTCGCCGTCGGCGTCGGCTGATTTCCTCTGGGGCACTATCCCGAGCCGTTCGGGTTTGTCAGCGGCGAACTTGCGGGCCAGCAGCACCACGGCCGGGCGCATGAACACATAGGACACGACCATGTCGATGACGGTGGCAACACCCAGGTAGAGGGCGAAGCCGCGCACGGCGCCGATGGTCAGGACGAACAGGATGAAAGCGCCGATGAGCGACGCCATGTCGGCCTTGACGATGGTCGAGAAGGCTCCGTTGAAGCTGCCATCGGCCGCCGATCGGACCGAGCGGCCTCTGTGGACCTCTTCCTTTATTCGCTCGTAGTAGACGATGTTCGAGTCGACGGCCACACCGATCGACAAGATGATGCCGACGGCGCCCGAAAGCGACAGGGCCAGGCCCCGCGTCTCTCCGAGCCACGAGATCAAGAACCACAAGATGCCGGTAGACACGGTGAGGCTGGAGATCGCCACCACA
Organism: Acidimicrobiales bacterium; assembly: GCA_041394185.1. NCBI lineage: Bacteria > Bacillati > Actinomycetota > Acidimicrobiia > Acidimicrobiales > Acidimicrobiales bacterium. The sequence continues at coordinate 91,637 of JAWKIQ010000006.1, read as the reverse complement.
CCCAGCAGGCGGTAGTAGGCGACCATGTAGATGGCCACCAAGATCAGGCCCACGATGCCCGCCACCACACCCGCGCGCAGGGCGTCTTCGCCCAGCGTCGCCGAAACGGTTTGCACGGTCTGGGGTTCGAGCTCGACGGGAAGTGCGCCGAAGCGCAGGACCAAGGCCAGGTCTTCTGCCTCTGACTCGGTGAAGTTGCCCGTGATGGTGGCCTGGCCGTTGAACTCGCGGGCGTTGATGGTGGGAGCAGACTCGACAACTCCGTCGAGCGCAATGGCTACCTGCTGGCCGAAGAACTGGGTGGCCATGGCGTCGAAGGCTCCGCTGCCCTCGCTGGTCATGTCGACCAGCACGAACCACGACCCGTTGAACGAGGCGTTGGCGTCGGCGACGATCTCGCCCGTCAACACCGCCGGCTGCAGAAGGTGCAGCAGAGTCCCGTCAGACGAGGGCAGGATCACATACTTGGTCGGATCGTCCTGGTCTGGCGGGGTGACGACCTCGTCGACGGTCGGGGCCGTTGACGGGTCGAATTCGGTGGTCGTGGTGGTTTCGGGTGTGCTCGACGTGGTCGAGGCATCGGTGTCGCCCTCGGCCGCCCCTTCGGTCGCGACTGTGGTCGTCGTGTCGCCCTCGGCGACTGTGGTCGTCGTGTCGCCCTCGGCGACTGTGGTCGTCGTGTCTGGCGCCGCGGTGGTAGCCGTCGTCTCGGTGGTGGTCGACTCATCGGACTCGGCGACCGTGGTGGTCGTCGCATCGCCCTCGGCGACCGTGGTGGTCGTCGCGTCGCCCTCGGCGACCGTGGTGGTCGTCGTGTCGCCCTCGGCCTGCGACTGCTGGAACTCTTCGAGGCTCGAGTTCAGGCTCTCGACGAAGCTCTGCATCTGCAGTCGCGACAGCGGGTCTGAAGCCACCACGCTCTGCAGAACGGGCCTGAACCTCAGCTCGGCGGTCTGGCCGACGAGGTCCAGTGCACGCTGCGCGTCGTCGACACCTGGCAACTCGACCACGATCGTGGTGCCCTGCCTGGTGATGTCGGGCTCGGCGACGCCCAAGGCGTCGACGCGCTGACGGATGATGGTGATGGCCTGGTCGAGGGCTTGCTCGTCGGCGGTCTCGGTGGCCTCGTAGGTAACGGCGACGCCGCCCTGTAGGTCGAGTCCCAGCAGAGGTGCCCAGCCCGCTGCCGCCGCGCTGACGACCGCAACTGCGGTCAGCACAACTGTGGCGACGAGGCTGACTATGTAAGAACGGCGCACGAAAGTGGCTCCGGGTCGGTTATGGGAATGGATCTACGCGCAGATCCGCACGCCAGAGCATGGCGCAACGAGCCTGCGGATGTGTGTCAATCTCTGTCGGCCGAATCGTCGGCCGCATCAGCGGCGCCTGAATCGAACTCTTCGGACTCCGCGTCTTGCGGAGACTGTTCGGCGAACGAGCCGTCGGCGTACTGGCCGTCCCACCGTTCGCGGATCTGGGCGATCGATCGCCGCAGCATCACCACCTCGACGTCGTCTGACATGGCGACGAGCACCTCGTCGGCTGCGAGACCGTTGGAGTCGTCGTCTGGGTCGTGCTCGTCCATGATGGTGACGATGAAGCCACCGGCGGTGATGACCACGTCGCCGATTCCGGCTCGCTGGGTCAGCGACTGCTGGTCGCGCATGCGCTTTTGCTGAGGCCTCACGAAGAGGAGCCACACCAACACCATCGGGATGGCGAAAATCAGGAGTTCCATGAGGGTCCGATGCTAGCGGTAGCCACGGCGGGTCAATCCCAGTAGTGGGCGACCTCGTCGCGCACGTCTTGGAGGCGTCCCACCTCGATGGCCTGGCGCGTCCGCTGCACCAGGTCGAACAGGTACCAGAGGTTGTGCAGGGTCAGAATCCGCCCCGCGGTGGGTTCTTTGACCTTCAGCAGGTGCCGCAAATAGCCAGCGGCGAACCGATTGGAGAACGGGTTTCGTTCGTCCAGGGGGTCGGTCGAGCGCTCGAACTTCGCGTTTCGGAGGTTGACCCTGCCGTGCGATGTCAGGACCGTGCCGTGCCTGGCCAGCCTGGTTGGCAAGACACAGTCGAACATGTCGACACCCAGCGCCACCGCCTCGACGATCGAGATGGGGTCGCCGACCCCCATGAGATACCGGGGAACGTCGGTTGGCAAGACCGACAACGCCGCCTCCAGCGCCGGCAACATCTCGGCTCGGGTCTCGCCCACGCTGAGGCCACCGATGCCATAACCGGGGAACTCGAGGTCGGCCAGTACCCGCCCAGACTGCACGCGCATGTCGGGGTCGATGCCGCCTTGAACGATGCCGAACTGGGCCTGATCGGCCCGCGAGTGAGAGTTGCGGGCGCGCTCGGCCCAGCGATGGGTGGTCTCCATGGCCTTGCGCACCTCGTCGGCAGACGACGGCAGCGCTGGGCAGATGTCGAGCACCATCGCAATGTCGGCGCCGATCTGTTCCTGGATGTGGGTTGCCGACTCGGGCGTCAGGCGGACCTTGGCCCCGTCGTAGACCGAACTGAAGGTCACACCGTCGTCGTCGATCTTCGGGCTCAGGCTCATCACCTGGAACCCGCCAGAGTCGGTCAACATGTGACCGCCCCAGTCGACGAAGCGGTGCAGGCCGCCGAACTGATCGATCAGATCGGCGCCTGGCCGCAACATCAGGTGATAGGTGTTGCCAAGAACCACCTCGGCGCCCAGGGCTTCATAGTCGCGGGCGTCGAGGTGGATGACAGCGCCCCTGGTGCCCACCGGCATGAACACCGGTGTTTCATAGGTGCCCCTCGACGTGTGCACCCGGCCCCTTCGGGCCTGTCCGTCGGTGGCCAGCAACTCATAGGTCAGCATCGGAGTTCCTCTCCAGCAGCATTGCGTCGCCGAAGCTGAGGAATCGATAGCCCTCGGTCAACGCTTCGGTGTAGATGTCGCGCCACCGGCTGCCGATGAATGCATCGATCATCACCAGCAGCGTCGAGCGCGGCATGTGGAAATTGGTCATCAGAACGTCTACGACCTTCCAGTCGTATGGGCGGCGAATGAACAGATCGGTCCGGCCCGCCAGTTCGCCTGTGGTGGCCGCCGATTCGAGGGCCCGCACCGATGTGGTGCCGACCGCCACCACCCGGCGCGCCTCTTTGCAGGCATCCAGGGTTTCGGCCGGGACCCGATAGGCCTCGGTGTGCATCACATGGTCGTCGAGATCGTCGACCATCACCGGGCGGAACGTGTCGAGGCCGACGACCAGCTCGACTCGGCAAATCTCGACACCCCGCCGCTCGATGCGCTGCAACAGGTCGTCGGTGAGGTGCAGCCCGGCCGTGGGGGCGGCAACCGAACCCGGCCGGTCGGCGAACACGGTCTGATAGCGGCTGGGATCGGTCAGCTCGGCAGTGATGTAAGGGGGCAGAGGTGTTTGGCCTATTCCGTCCAGCGCCACCGCTTGGGCGGCGTCGGCGATGGCGGCCCCACCAACTTCGATGTGCACCAGGCTGCGCCCGCCTTCGACGCGATCGCCGACGACCACCACGACGTTGCCGTCGTCGCTGGTCAACCTGGTGCCAGGCTGCAGTCGGCGCGCAGGGCGGATCAGAGCCTGCCACGACCCGTCGCCCACTGGCTCCAGCAAGAAGACCTCGGCCGCTCCCCCCGTGGATTTGCGCAGCGCCAGGCGTGCCGAGATGACTCTCGTGTCGTTGACCACCAGCACGTCGCCGTCGTGCAACTGGTCGGCCAGATCGGCGACCGTCATGTGATCGGCCGGGCGGCCAGCGCCGCGATCGACGAACAGACGGGCACGATCGCGCGGCTCGACCGGGGTCTGGGCAACAGCCCCCTCGGGCAGGTCATAGTCGAACTCGGCGATGAACACGATCTGCGAGGCTAACGTCGCCGCTTGGTCATGAGGTTCTGGATACGCGTCACACCCAACTCGAAACGACCGGGGGTCGGAGGCACCTGGGACGGCCCCGCCGGGCCGGCCCTGCGGGTGAACGTGGCGGCTCCAGCGGTCGACGGCAAGGCCAACAAGGCCGTGCTGGCTGCTCTTGCCGCGGCACTCGAACTGCGCCGAGGCCAGATCGACATCGTGCAGGGCGATACCAGCCGCACCAAGCTGATCGAGGTACCCGCCTCGTCCGAAACCGAGGCCACGCTCGACCGGCTGAGGCGCGGCTAGACCAACAGCGCAGCCAGTGCATTGCGATCCCAGGCGTCTGCCCCAGGTGCGCCGGCCAGGTAGGCCACAGCATCGTCGACCGACAGCCCCATCTCGGCCAGTCCGGCCAGGATGGTGCCCGCATATGCCGCCGAAGGCCTGACGGCCGGGCGGATCTGGGGTGAGGTGAAGGTGAACACGGGCACGCCGTCGTGGCGTCCGCCCGACACGATGCGTCCGTACCACCGGTCGGTGACATCGAGCCATCCGCGGCGTTCGACCGCGGCCACGTCGACCTCGAGCTCGCCAGGAGCCAGCCCATTCTCTTGTGCTGCGATGTCGCAGAACTGCTGGACCGTGACCTTCCACATCCGCACGATGGCTCGGCCCGTGCCCGGAGCCGGGTCGACGAAGGCCACTCCCCCACCCCACCGGCGGGACTCGCCACCGAACCGCAGCTGGTGGGCAATGGTGCCCATGCGATCGTCGAGCGGATCGGACGGGTCGCGCGCCCCGGCATGTCCTATGTCTTGGCCCTCGAGCCGCCCGCCCTTCAGATAGTGCAGGAATCGTGCCCGGCTGAGGTTCGAACCAAACGACGCGTACCAGACGACGTCGACAGCACCCGATGTCATGGGAAGAGGCTGGGCGGTTCCTGGGCCCGGCTGGGTGGCTCCATACCCATATGTCGGTATGCGCCGGCCGTGGCCACCCGACCGCGAGGGGTTCGCTGCAGCAGGCCCTGCTGGATGAGGAACGGCTCGTACACGTCTTCGACGGTCTCTGGCTGCTCCCCGACACTGATCGCCAGGGTCGACAAACCCACCGGTCCGCCGCCGAAGTTGCCGCAGAGGTTGTCGAGAATGGCACGGTCGACCTTGTCGAGACCCAGGCCGTCGACGCCGAAACGGGCCAGACCTTCGTCGGCGACCGCGGCGTTTATGACGCCCGCAGCCCTTACCTCGGCAAAGTCGCGAACCCTGCGCAGCAGGCGGTTGGCAATTCGGGGAGTGCCTCTGGAGCGCCTGGCGATCTCCCACGCCGCGGTCGAGTCGACAGCGACACCGAGGATGCCCGAGGCGCGTTCGACGATGGCCTGAAGGTCGGTGGCCTCGTAGTAGTCGAGGCGTTCGACCAGGCCGAAACGATCTCGAAGCGGACCCGCTATGAGGCCCGTTCGGGTGGTGGCGCCCACCAGGGTGAACCGGGGAAGGTCGAGGCGGATCGATTGGGCTGCTGGCCCCTTGCCGATGATGATGACCAGCTCGTAGTCCTCCATCGCCGGGTACAGCACCTCTTCGACAGCCTTGGGCAACCGGTGGATCTCGTCGATGAACAACACATCGCCTTCGCCCAGCTTGGTGAGGATGGCCGCCAGGTCGCCGGCTCGCTCGATGGCAGGGCCCGACGTGATGTGCATGCCGACGCCCAACTCGTTGGCGATGATTCCGGCCAGGGTCGTCTTGCCGAGACCGGGCGGCCCGGCAAAGAGCAGGTGGTCGGCAGCCTGACCACGCCGCTTGGCCGCCTCCAGGACGATGTTCAGCCGCTCCTTGAGCTCGGCCTGACCAACGAAGTCGTCGAGGCGTCGGGGCCGAAGACCGATCTCGATCTGCTCGTCGTCGAAGTCCGCGATGGGGTCGACCAGCGGATCGCGGCCGACCGCCGGGTCGGCAGGGACGTGGTCCAAGAACTCTTCTCGGCCCCAGCCTTCGTCGGGGCCGTCGGTGAACGCCATGCTCACAACGTTGCCATCCGCTGCAGAGCCTCACGAACCAGGCTGGAAACGTCGCCTTCGTCTGGCAGGTCGGCGAGCACACCGCGGATCTCGTCGCTGCTGTAACCCAGGCCGGCCAGGGCCTGCGAAACATCACCCTTGACCGAACCCTTGGTGCTCGGCGAGTCGGCAACCGCCTGCACCACACCCGAGAGGTCGTCTGGAATCTCGAGGCGGTTCTTCAGCTCGATCAACAGACGCGCGGCGGTCTTCTTGCCCACCCCTGGCACCAGGCACAGAGCGTCGACATCGTCGGTGGCCACCACCAGGCGAAGCTGGGCCGGGCTGTGCACGCCCAACACCGCCAGCGCCAGAGCGGGGCCCACGCCGTGAGCGCCGAGCAGGCTCTCGAAGGCAACCCGCTCGTCTATGGCGACAAAGCCATAGAGGTGCTGGTCGGCTTCTCGGATCGCGTGGTGCACGTACACAAAGACGTCGCTGCCGACGTCGCCCAGAGAAACCAGGCCCGTGGGGGTCAGCGTGACCCGATAACCGACGCCGCCCACCTCGATCAGCGCCTCGCCGATGCGAGGCTCGCGGTGGATCAGCTTGCCGCGCAGCGAGCCGATCACAGCGCCACCCCAGCGGCTCGAGCAGCCGCACGCGACGGAGCATGAGCGATGTGACACAAGGCCACCGCCACCGCGTCGGCAGCGTCGGCCGGGCGGGGAGGCGACGCCAGGCCCAGCAGCGATTGCACCATGCGCTGCATCTGGTCTTTCGAAGCGGCACCCCATCCGGCAACGGCCTCTTTGACCTGGTTGGGGGTGTACTCGACGACATCGGCGCCCGCTGCGGCGCCTTCGGCCATGGCGAGTCCGGCCGCTTGCGCCACACCGATGGCTGTGCTGGCGTTCACCTGGAAGAAGACGCGCTCTATCGCAACCACCGACGGCGAGAATTCGGCTATCAGCGAACGCAGCTCGAGCTGGAGGCCGGCCAAGCGCTGGGGAGTGGACGCCGAAGGTGGCGTCCGCAGCACCCCGATGGCCCTGGCGACCGGACGGCGACCGTCGAGCTGGACAACGCCATAGCCACACCGGGACAAACCCGGATCGATTCCTAGAACGAACACAGGTTCGACTGTAGCGCGGCTCAGGGCTGGCGGGGTCCGGAACGAACCGCCTCGACCAACTCGTCGACCGGCCGGTAGGTCACGCCCGCGACGGCTCGATGCGCGTAGGTGATGACACCCTCGGGATCGATGACGAAGATCGAGCGCCGGTACAAGCCCAGCATGCCGATGATCTCGTACAGTTCGCCGACCTCTTTGTCGGTGTCGGCCAGCATCGGGAAGCCGAAGCCACCCTGCGACTGGCTGAACGCCTCGTGTTGCTCGACACCCTGAGGACTGATGGCCAACAGCGTCGAACCCAGCTCGACGAACTGGTTGAGATCGTCGTTGTAGCTGTTGAGCTGCACGGTACACACGGGCGAATAGTCGGCTGGATAGAACACCAGCACCACCGTCGAACCCCTGAACTCGGACAGGGTGAAGTTGCGTTTCTCGCCCAGCGAGTACCCGGCGAGTGTGAAGTCTGGTGCGACGTCTCCGACGCCAACGCCCATTACGGCTCCAGTCTGGGTCGTCAGTCGTTCTCGAGTTCGGCCATCACCGAGTCTGGCACGTCGAGGTTTGCATACACACCCTGAACGTCGTCGTGGTCGTCGAGGGCGTCGATGACCTTCAGAACCGAGCGAGCCTCTGTTGCCTGGGACAGCTCGATGGTGTTCTGGGGCAGCATCGTGAGATCGGCCGATGTGACCTCGATACCCGCCTCGGCGATTGCATCGCGAACGGCCATGGTGTCGGTGGGTTCGGTGCGCACCTGCCACTCTTCACCCTCGCGCACGACGTCTTCGGCGCCGGCCTCGAGTGCTGCCATCATCAACTCGTCCTCGTCGACTGCACCGGGAACGATGACCACACCCTTGCGATCGAACTGCCAGGCCACAGCTCCCGGCTCGGCGAGCGATCCGCCCGATTTCGAGAACACCGAGCGGATCTCGGCGCCGGTGCGGTTGCGGTTGTCGGTGAGGGCCTCGACGAAGATCGCCACGCCGTGGGGCGCGTAGCCCTCGTAGGTGACCTGTTCGTAGGTGACACCCTCGAGTTCGCCGGTGCCACGCTTGATGGCCCGCTCGATGGTGTCCAGCGGCACGCTGTTGTCGCGCGCCTTTTGGTACATGGTGCGCAGGGTGGCGTTGGACTCGAGCTCACCGCCACCTTCGCGAGCCGCTACCTCGACCTGCCGGATGAGCTTGGCGAACAGCTTGCCGCGCGCCTTGTCAGCCGCGCCCTTCTTGTGCTTGATCGTCGCCCATTTGGAATGTCCGGACACGTGTTGACCTCGCCTTCGTCAGCGCACCATTCTGCCAGCCCGCCGCGCCGATCGGTATCGACCCCGAACACCGGTGTATACGCGGCCTCTGACGCCGCCTGAACACCGGTGTTTGTAAAGGAGGCGGTTCAGACCGATGCAAGCCACAGTTCGTGGAGACGGGCGTCGTCGGTGAGCTCGGGGTGGAACGCACTGACCATGATCGGCCCCTTGCGACACAAGGCCGGATACTGAGCGCCGTCATCGCCGGTGACCGTGGCCAACACATCGACGTCGGAGCCGACCTCGGTGACCAGAGGGGCGCGGATGAACACCGCCCGAAAGGGCGAGTCGAGGCCCTTTACGTCCAGATCGGCCTCGAAACTGGCGGTCTGGCGTCCGAACCCGTTTCGCTTCACCGACAGCCGCAGCGCACCGAACGAGCGCTGGTCGGGACGCCCGTCGAGCACCTGGTCGGCCAACAAGATCATGCCCGCGCAGGTGCCGAACACCGGCGCACCCGAGGCCACGAATTCTGCGATCGGGTCGAACAGGCCGCTCGACTCGAGCAGCATCGACATGGTGGTCGACTCGCCTCCGGGCAAGATCAGGGCATCAGCACCCTCGAGCTGCGCCGGACGCCGCACATCGACCGCTTCGTGGCCGAGCGATGCAACCATCTGACGATGCTCGCGCGCCGCTCCCTGCAAGCCGAGAACCGCAACTGTCAGCGCCCGACTCGCCGAATTGGGTCTCGTCACCTAGAGACCACCTTCCGCTCCTGTTGGCCTGCGGCCAACGGGCCGCTCGGGCCACGGGCCCGCTGCGAGCCTTCGTCTCGCCGCAGACCCTCTTGGCGGCTCGGTCACCAGCCTCGCTCGTCGAAGCGGGTTTCGAGCTTGCCGATTTCGAGGCCCGGCATGGCGCTGCCCAAACCAGTGCTGACCTTGGCGATGATGGCCGGATCGTCGTAGTGCGTAGTTGCCTCGACGATGGCCTTGGCCCGACGTGCCGGATCGTCGCTCTTGAAGATGCCCGAACCGACGAACACAGCCTCAGCACCCAGCTGCATCACCAGCGACGCATCGGCCGGAGTGGCCAGACCGCCGGCACAGAACAACGGAACCGGCAGCTTGCCGGTCTCGGCGATCTCCTCGATGAGGCCATGAGGCGCCTGAAGCTTCTTGGCCCAGTCGTACAACTCGGCCGAATCGGCCTGCGTGATCTTGCGCATGTCGCCGAGGATCGAGCGCAGATGGCGAACCGCCTCGACCACGTTGCCCGTGCCGGCCTCGCCCTTGGAGCGGATCATGCAGGCACCCTCGGAGATGCGGCGCAGCGCCTCACCCAGATTGGTGGCACCGCACACGAACGGAACCGTGAAGTTCCACTTGTCGACGTGATGGGCCTCGTCGGCGGGGGTCAGAACCTCGGACTCGTCGATGTAGTCGACATCGAGCGACTGCAACACCTGGGCCTCGGCGAAATGGCCGATGCGCACCTTGGCCATCACCGGGATGGTGACCGCCTGCTGAATGCCCTGAATCATCTCGGGGTCGCTCATGCGGGCCACGCCACCGTCGCGGCGGATGTCGGAAGGAACCCGCTCGAGGGCCATGACGGCAACTGCGCCGGCATCCTCGGCGATTTTCGCCTGCTCGGGGTCGACGACGTCCATGATGACGCCACCCTTCAGCATGTCGGCCAGACCCCGCTTGACGCGATAAGTACCCGTTTCGCTCATGCCCGGCACTTTAGCGACATTGGCCCAGGCCACATCACGCCGATTGGCTGTGTTGATACTGCGGGCTCGCGCCCTTCGGGCGCTCACCTCGCAGACTTATCTGCGCCGCTCCTCGCCGACGGCTCGTCGCTACCCCACCCAACCACCCGCCTCGCAAGCCTGCCAGAGCTTTCCTTCAACGTTTAGGTTTCGCTTGAGGTTCACCTACCGTCCCTCAAAGACAGCCATCGTCAATGTGGGTGCGTGCCCCGATACCTGATCCACAGCCACGACACCTACGGCCTCGGCCACTTCCGCCGTTGCGCCCTCATCGCCAATGGACTCACCGCGGCCGATGACGACAACGAGGTGCTGATCGTGACCGGTTCGCCCCGAGCCCAGTCGTTTCGGCTCGGCGACCGGATCGACACGGTGACCCTCCCCTCGGTCACCAAAGACGAGGCCGGCTCGTACCACCCCCGCAAGCTGTCGGGACCCACCTCGCTGCTGGTGTCGCTGCGAGCCGGCCTCGTCGCCGCCGCTGTGGAGGGCTTCGGCCCAGACGTGATCCTGGTGGACCACTCCCCACTGGGAATGGGTGGCGAGCTCACAGATCTGATCGACGGGATGGCTGAAGCTCACGGCCGGCCGAGGCTAGTGCTGGGGCTTCGCGACATAGTCGACGAAGCTGCCAAGGTCTCGGCCGACTGGCATCGCGACGGCGTATGGGAACGGTTGGAGGCCTTCGACCAGGTCCTCGTCTACGGCGATCGGAACATCACCACAACGGCATGCGAGTTGGGACTCGAGCGGCGGCTGTCGACCCCGGTGATCCACACCGGGTATGTCGCGCCGACCATGCCCGAGGCCCACACCGACGAGCCGTTCATCCTGGTGACACCAGGGGGCGGTGGTGACGGTCAGGGACTGCTGCGGTCGGTCCTCGAAGCGATCGGCGACGGAGCGACCCGGGGACTGCGAACCGTCGTGGTAACCGGTCCGCTCCTGTCGTCGAGGCGCCGGGCCGAACTGATGGCCAAGGCCGATCGCCTGCCGTCGGTGGAGCTGATCGAGTTCACCGACTCGATGAGGTCGCTGATCGCTTCGGCTGCAGGGGTGATCTCGATGGCGGGCTACAACACCGTCACCGAAGAACTGGCGGCCAGAGTGCCAGCGCTGCTGGTGCCCCGCTCGTTCCCCAGGCTCGAACAGACCATCAGAGCCCAGCGGCTCGACCCCGCATCAGACCTTCAGCACACCCCGCTCGACCAGCTCGACAGCGCAACGATCGCCCGATTCGTGGACAGCTGCGCCACCGAGTCCGTCGTCCGGCACTCGATCGATCTAGGCGGGGTAGCGACCGCCGCCGGGGCCCTGACTGCCCTGGCACGAACCGGACTGGCTCACGCCGATTCGGCTCGCTGCGAAATCACCCGCCCTGCGGGCACCGATCATCCGACCAACCGAAGGATTCCAAGCAATGTCTGACATCCACGTCGCCTACATATCGAAGCAATACCCGCGGTTGTCCGAGACCTTCATCCTGAACGAGATCCTCGGACTCGAGAACGCCGGAGTGAAGGTGTCGGTGCACTCGCTGCGCCATGCCACAGAAGGCCGGTTTCACCCCGCCGTAGCCGACGTGCAAGCCCATGTCAGCTACCCATCGAACAGTGACAGGTCGGCCGTGTGGGAAACCCTGCGTTGGCTGCCAGGGCTCAGACTCGACCGCCTCGACGACGCCCTGGCGTTCGCTGAACTGCTTCCCGCGGAACGGCGGGCCAAGACCGTTACCGGGGCCATCGAGGTGGCGGCCAGGGCAATCGCAACCGGCGTCGACCACATCCACGCCCACTTCCTCACAGTTGCCGCTCACACGGCTCACATCGTGCACCTGCTGACCGGCATCAGCTACTCGGTGACCGCCCACGCCAAGGACATCTACCGTCACACGGTCGACTGGGAGTTGGCCGCACGCGTCGCCGGCGACGCCGCCGCGGTAGTCACGGTGTGCGATGCCAACCTCGAGTACCTCAGCCATCGGCTGGACGGGTCGGGCGCCAACGTCGTGCGCATATACAACGGGCTGGGGCCTCAGCTTCCGCCCTCGGCACCAGAGGCCCGCACCACAGGACGGCTGCTGGGCGTAGGCCGACTGGTCGAGAAGAAGGGCTTCGACCTCTTGATCGAAGCAGTGGCCCTGCTGGCCGAGCGCCGACCCGAAGTCGAGTGCGTCATCGCAGGTGACGGCGATCAGCGTTCTTCGCTGGAGGCTCTGGCCCAACGCCTTGGTGTCGCAGGACGGGTGCACTTCCTGGGGTCGGTGAACCAGTCGCGGGTTGCCGAGTTGATGCGCGACGCCGCCATGCTGGTGGCCCCCTGCCGCATCGGCGGCGACGGCAACCAAGACGCCCTGCCGACCGTGCTGATAGAAGCGCTGGCCGCCGGGCTGCCCTCGGTGAGCACACCGGTCGCAGGGATTCCAGAGATCATCGACGACGGCGTCGAGGGTCGGGTTGTAGAAGCCGAACTGACGGCCATCGTCGAGGCCATCGACGGGCTGCTGGACGATCCCGACCTTCTGGGGTCGATGTCGCTCGCGGGCCCAGACAAGGTCACCCGACGATTCGACAGGGCGTCGACGATCGGCCAACTGGTGTCGACCTTCGAGATGGCCGTCGCCACTTCTCGTCCAGCGCTGGGGGTTGCGTCGTGAGCCTCACGGTCCTTCAGCTCTGCGCCGACAAGGGCATCGCCCCCGGAGCCACCAAGGGCGCGGCCCAGCACCTGCGAGGAATCGCCGATGGTCTGACAGCCCAGGGTCACCACGTGGTCACCTACACCGCCCGACGCCCCGACGGGCCTTTCCCGGTCGAGGTGCGCGACATCGCAACCCTGACCGACATCGAGGTCGCAGGCGCCGACGTCGTGTACGAGCGTTACTCGCTGGGGCACACCCGCGGCCTCGAGCTTGCACGCCGCGCCGGCGTGATGTTCGTGTTGGAGGTCAACTCCCCGCTGGTCGACGAGGCTTCCGCTCATCGCCCCGACACTGTGCAAGATCACCACGCTGTTGCCGAACGCGAACTGCTGGCCGAAGCCGACCTGGTAGTCGCTGTTTCGAGCGACCTGGCGCGGTGGGTGTCGCTCCACCGCGACGGGCCCACCGAGGTCGTCTCCAATGGATTCGAGCCAACCTGGTTCTCGGGCGACATCACCGCAAAGACACACGACCTGGTCTTCCTGGGCCACCCCAAGCCGTGGCACGGGGCCGACCGCCTGCCGGGCCTGCTCAAGGGACTCGAGTCGTTCGGCCATCACGCATCACTGCTGGTCGTGGGAGGCGGGCCCGGCGCCGATGATCTCGAGCGAGCGGCCAAGGCGGCCGGTCTGGCCGAGCGAGTCACCATCACCGGAGCCATGTCTCCACAGAATGCGTCAGCGATGGTGCGACGAGGCCGAATCGGTCTGGCGCCGTACCCGCCGATAACGCCGTTCTATTTCTGTCCACTGAAGGTCGTCGACTACATGGCGGCGGGTCTGCCCGTCGTCGCGACGGCCCAGGGCGACATTCCCGAGATCGTCGGTTCGGGCGGGCTACTGAGCGACCCGGCCGACGACGATGCGATGGTCGCCGCCATCGCGACGTTGCTGGAAGACCGTCGTCTGGCCGTCGAGTTGGGAGCCAGAGGATGGGCTCGGGCCCATCGGGACATGACGTGGAACCAGGTGGCGCGTCGAACCTTGGAGGCCATCGACAACGTCGTTCACAAGCACTCGATGACGAGCTGTGGAGCAAATCGATGAGAGTCGCCAGCCGACGCCCACTTGGACCCGCGGCCACATCAGACATCAGGACTGCGTTCAAGACCTTCAAGCCGGCGCTTGCCGGCCAGTCTGGGCGGATGGGACTGGCGATCGTGCTGTCGCTGGCCGTCACCGGGCTGGAACTGTTGCGCCCATGGCCGGTTACGTGGGTCATCGATCGGCTGGTAGCAGCCGATGTCGGCGCCGGTGACGCAAGCTCTGTGGCCCTGGCTCCCATAGCCGTGTTCGCGGCGCTCGCCATGCTTGTGCCCACACTCATGGGCCTGGCCAACGAACGCCTCGAACTCGTCGTGGCCAAGGTGAGCCGCAAGGCGACGGTGCGAATCAGAAGCGACGTGTTCGAACACGTGCAGCGGATGGAGCTGGACGAACACCACCGTCACTACTCTGGCGACCTGCTGGTTCGCGTGATGGGTGACGTCAACATGATCCGCGACCTGTTGTTTCCCAGCTGGCTCGGCCTGCTGTCGAGGGGATCGACCCTGATCGGAGGGGCGTAGTGTTCGCCCTCGTCGACTGGCGCCTCTTCCTGGCAGCCCTGGTGCCGCTGCCTCTGCTTTGGGTGACCGTCGAGCAGGGCTCGTCGGCGATCAAGGCCGCAGCCGGCAAGCAGCGCAAGAAGGAGGGGGCCATCGCATCGTCGGCTGCCGAGTCGCTGCGCCAGGTCGGCATCATCAAGGCCTTCGCTGCCGAGGAACTGACCGCCAAGACGTTCCGCGACAACGCCCGCAGCGCTGAACGATCGACGATGGCGGCGACCAAACAGTCGGCCAGGATGTCGAGGCTGACCGAGATCCTCACCGGTGGCGGGGTGGCGCTGGTCTTGATGCTGGGCGCCTCACGGGTGCGGGCCGGGCTGATCTCGCCGGGCGAGCTGCTCGTCGCGATCTCCTATACCCGGATGATGTACAAGCCCCTTCGCAAGCTCACCGGAGAGGGCGCAAGGGTGGCCAAGGCAACCGCCTGTGCGCTGCGCGTAATCGACCTGCTGGACCGCCCTGCTGAAGACCCCCACCGGGGACACGAAGTGTCGTCGCTGGCCGGACATATCGACCTGATCGATCTCCACCACCGCTATCCAGACGGCAGGGGATCGCTCGACGGTCTGTCGGTGCGAATACCGCACGGCTCGTTCACCGCAGTGACGGGCGAGAACGGAACAGGCAAGTCGACGCTGTTGTCGCTGCTGTTGCGCCTGCACAGGCCCACCAAGGGCGAGATCAGGATCGGTGGCATCAGCATCGACGACCTCAGGTTGGAGGACTATCGGCGCCAAATCGCCTTCGTGCCTCAAGAGTTGGCACTGTTCGGCGGAACGGTGCGCGAGAACATCGCCTTCGGGAACCCCGGCGCGACCGACGAGCAGATCATGCAGGCCGCCAAGACCGCACTGTTCGAACCCGTCTTGGCGAGAATGCCCGAGGGTCTCGACACCGTGCTGGACGAGAGCGGCACGTCACTGTCTGGCGGTCAGGCCCGGCGTTTGATGTTGGCCAGAGCGGCGGTGCGCGATGCTTCGGTACTGCTGCTGGACGAACCGCTCAGCGGCCTCGACCCCGAGGCCAGGCAGCTCGTTTGCGAGGCGATTCGCAACATCTCGAGCGGGCGCACCACCCTGGTGGTGCACCATGGCGATCTGGCCGAGCTCCGACCAACCCATCACGTACACCTGACGCACGGGCCGAACGTGCTGGCGGTGGCAGCGTCGTGAACCATCCGCTGGTGGACGAGGCTCTCGAACTGGCTGTGACCGCACTGAGCACAGACGATCAGCACGGCGGCACGGCCGTGCGCCCCACCTACATCCGCCACAAGCCGGGACAAAGCACCGTGATCGCGGTCGAGGTGACCTCGGGCCCCTCGGTCGCTCATGGCTATGTGATGCGCTACGAAGACCCGGCCAGAGCACGGGTCGCATTCGCCAAGGCCGGCACGCGGCGGATGCAAGACACACCATTGGGTGCTGGAGTGCGCATGCTGGGCGGCTCGGCGGTGCTGCGGCTGATGCCCAACGACGCGCGCTTGGGCCGGCTGCGCTGGTACACCGATACACGCAAGATCAAGCGCTCGCTCGCTTCGTTGACCGACGCGGGCGATCTGATCTCGGGCAAGGCGAGCAACGTGACCGTGCTGAGGTACAAGCCCGAGCGGAGGCTGGTGGCCCATGTCGCGGCCACAACCGTTTCAGGCGCCCGACACGACTGGCTGTTGCGCTACACGGCCCGCCCCGGCGCACAGCAGCTGGCCAACATCGCGAAACGGATCGCTGACGCGGGTGTGACCACCCCATCGACGGTCGCCACCCTGGAAGACGACAGGGTGTCGATCGACCAGTTCTTGGCCGGTGTTCAACTGTTCGACCTGCTGGTAGGCGCAGAACAGACCCCATTGTCGCCACCGGTCGACCTGGCTGAGAGGTTGGCCCACCTGCACTCGATCCAATCGCCGACCACGCCAACGGCGAGACACGCCCACGCCGACCTGAACAAGACCTGCGGGGGCCTGCAAGTGCTGTCGAACTGGTCGCACAGCTTTGCTGAACCCGGTCTGCGCCTCGCTCGGGCTCTCGGTCGTAGAGTCCCCGACGACGTGTACTGCCCGACACTCATCCACGGCGACCTACACCTGAAAAACGTCATGGCAACCGCCGACGGTTACGCCTTCGTCGATCTCGAGAGGGCCCAGCCCGGTAGACCCGAGACCGACCTCGGCACACTGGTGGCCCAGAGCATCTCGGCCGCTGTGCGCCCAGGTCGCAGCTCGGCACTGGCCGACTTCTGCGCTGCAACCGTCGATGCGTACTCCGGCCGCCATGCCCTGGACCAACAATCCCTGCGATGGTGGACGTCGGTGGCGCTGGCCGAGCAGGCGCTGCTGACGGCGCGCCACCTAGAACCCGAATGGGAGCAGACGGTTGCCCAGCTGCTCGAACTTGCGATCGATCACGCTGACGCTCCGGCCGCCAGGGTCGGCCGATGAACACCGACCCCACCATTCGCTGGCCTGTCGCCCTGGGCCGCGCCACCGGACCCTGGACGCTGACCGACCGGCGTGGCCGTTGGGGCCGCTTCGACCCCGAGACTTCACAGATCGACGCGGTCGACCCCACGCAAGACCCGACTCTGCCGGCGTTGGCGCCCCTGCTCGAGAGCGGCGCCCGGTTGCTCGGTTACCGGGTGGCCAGACGGGCCGTGGTGACCCACAACGGCTCGTTCGTCAAAGTTCTGAAGCCTTCGAAGGCCAACCGGCTGGTGCTGAGGCACCAGCGCGCGGCCGAGCTGCTCGAGACCGTCGGGGTTCAGGTGGCACGAATCGAAGGGGCAACCCAGGATGGGGCCGTATCGATGGCAGCGGTGCCCGGAGTGTCACTGCACGCCTTGATGCGCGGTTCGGACGAAACGGCGGTGCTGGCCGCGATAGACGAGGTCGGTTCGGCACTGGCCCGGCTCCGAACCGCGACGGCGGTCGGCCTGGCGGCGGCGGCCAGACCCGACGTGTCGGAGGCCGTTGCCATCGTCGGGTGGATCGACCCCGAGCTGGCCACCCGAATGGCCAGCGTGGCAGAGTCGTTACCCACACTTCCCGACGGTGGATTCGACCTCGTTCACAACGACCTGCACGACAAGAACATCCTGCTAGCCGGCCAGGGCAGGGTGGGCCTGATCGACCTGGACGGTGCCGGCGCCGGGCTGGGCGAACACGACGTCGCCAACCTGGGCGTGCACCTGCACTTGAGAGCCCTGCAGGCCGGACTGGCTGCCGGGGCCGGGGACAAGCGTCGACTTCGGTTGTACGCAGCCAGCGGGGTTGGGACCGAGCTGGATTCCCAGCTGGTCGCGGCATGTGAGCGGCACGTTTGGCTGCGGTTGGCCGGGGTGTATCGACTGCGCTCCAGCAGCCGCCCCCTGGTGAATGAGATGCTCGTCAGAGCGTCAGCTCCGGAGGGGCAGGTCGAGGCTCACCTCTGAACCGCCGAGCGAGCTGGGAGACACAGCGAAATCGCCGCCCGCGTCGACGGCCAGCTTGCGAGCGATGTCGAGGCCCAGCCCGGTGGAAC
This sequence comes from Acidimicrobiales bacterium, assembly GCA_041394185.1. NCBI lineage: Bacteria > Bacillati > Actinomycetota > Acidimicrobiia > Acidimicrobiales > Acidimicrobiales bacterium. The sequence goes on along the minus strand of JAWKIQ010000006.1, from coordinate 73,769 downwards.
CGCCGCCAGATACGCCGCGCTCGATCGAGCTGGAGTCGAACCCCGATCCGCCGTCGGCGACGTAGATACGAACCCGAGCGCCATCGACCACGGCCCCCACCTCGACCGCTGCGCCGTCGGGAGTGTGGCTGAATACGTTCTCGAGCAGCACGTTCAGAGCCGCGGACAGCTCAGACTCGGTCAGCGCGACAAAAGCCGACGAGCCCGGCTCGACCAGTTTCCAAGGTCGCTCGAGGTCTTCGGCCAGAACCTGCCAATAGAGGGCCCGCTCGCGGACAACCGCTGTGGCATCGCAGCGCCGGTCTCGGTCGAGCAGGCCACGCGCCTCGGAGATGATCGCATTGACCTCGCGGGTGACCCCATCGACGTCGTCGCGAAGCTGCCCGGCCAGGGCCACGTCGCCGACTTGATCAACGCGCATCTTCAGCTTGGTCAGCGGCGTTCGGAGGCGATGCGACAACTCGGCGACCAACTCTCGCTCCCGAGCCAACATCGACGACACCTGGTAGCCGAGGTCGTTGAACGCCGTGCCCAGCTCGACCAGCTCGTCTGGGCCCTCAGGCTCGACGCTTGCACCCAGGTCGCCCTCGCCGAGCCGGCGGGCAGCACCGGCCAGCGCCTGGGTGGGGCGCACAACCGAGGCCGCCAAACGATCGGCGACTACAACGGAGATGGCCACAAGGGCCACGCCCACTCCCAGCAGGGCCAGCCAGGCTCGCCACTGGCCTCGGTAGAGCTCCTCGTCAGGGACGAAGACCCTGACCACTGCGGCCATCTCGGCACCGGTGATCACCGCCGCCACCATCTCGACGCCGCCTTCGGTCTCGGCCAGAGATGACGACGCTTCGGTGCGCGCCGACTGAACCGCAGCACTGAGGGCGAACGGCTCGCCGATGAACCAGTCGGTGGGGGTCAGAACCGCCAAGCGCCCTTCGGCCCCGGCCCTGGTCGCACCCACCGCCGACTGCACCTGCTCGCGGGTGGCGCCAGCGGCCAGCACGGGTACCACCGCCGACACCTCCGAGCGGGCCGCGTCGATGGCGCGATCTTCGGCCGTGTGCCTGACCAGGAACCCGAGCGGAACTATGAAGGCGGTGACCACCATCGTCGACACCGCCATGAAAACCAGTATCAGGCGCCGCCTCACGTCTGGTCGCCCGGGTCGACGAGCTTCACACCGACCCCTCTGACGGTGTGGAGGTAGCGGGGGGAGGCAGCGGACTCGCCCAGCTTCCGACGCACCCACGAGAGGTGTACATCGATGGTCTTGTCGGCGCCGCCATATGGCTCGCGCCAAACATGGGCATACAGATCCTCGCGGGTCACCACCGACCCTGCGTTCTCGGCCAGATACGCCAGCAGGTCGAACTCCTTGCGGTTGAACGTCACCTGCTGACCGTCGACCTCAGCAGTTCTGGCCCTGAGATCCATACGTATGCCGCCCACTTCGATGAGGCGCGACTGGCCTGTCATGGTCGCTCGTCGCAGCAGCGCCCGAACCCGGGCCTCGAGCTGAGGGCCAGAGTATGGCTTCACGACGTACTCGTCGGCGCCGGCGTCAAGCAGACGGACGATCTCGTTCTCGTCATCGCGGGCGGTGGCGATGATGACCGGCACCTCAGAAACCGCCCTGAGCATCAGCAACAGGTCGCTTCCGTCTATGTCCGGCAGGCCGAGGTCGAGCACGACCACATCTGGGGCGCTGTCGACAATGCCCTGCAGGGCGGCCATGGCCGAGGACTCGGCCCTGACCACATGACCAGCCGCAGCCAGCGCCCTCACTGCCAATCCTCTGATTTGATGGTCGTCTTCGACCACAAAAACCGATGCCATGGTGCGAAGCTACGAGATCGAACCCCGTCCCGCGTGCCCTTTAGGGTCCATTTAGGGTTCGCTAAACCGGCGCATGAGGATGCACCCTTCACAATGCAGAACATGATCAAATCCGCTGGATTCGCACTTCTGTGGCTCGTCGGCAGCGGCGCCGCCGTGTCCGTGGCATGGGCAGGTGTCTCAATCGTCGATGACGAACTGGGCGATCCGATTCCCACCGCCAACGTCTTGCTGGCCACCTCGGGCCAGACGCCCGGCACTGCCGCAGCTTCGCCCCTGTCGATAACCCCGTCGGGACTCGACGAAGTGGTGGTCGTAACGTCGATCGTGGAAGTCGAAACAGACACTTCGGCTCCCAGCACGACCACCCAACCCGAGTCGGCGACAACCCAGGCCACAACGCCCACCAGCCAGGGCCCAACGCCCACCAGCCAGGGCACGACGTCCACCACCCAGGCCACGACGTCCACGTCGCAGGCGACCACCACAACAACGCCGGCAGCGACAACCCAGGTCACCACGACGACCACGCAGGCCACCACGACCACGCAGGCCGCGCAGGTGCTGACGTTCAACCTGATTGGCGGTTCGACGGCGATATCCGTGTCGCCCAGCCAAGTGACGGTCATGTGGGCGGTCGCCAACCCAGGGTTCACCGCCAAGATCGAGCCCGAATCGCCGGGCGTGAAGGTCGAGTTCCGCTCCGACGACCACCGCTCGAGGGTGGACGCTTGGTGGTCGAACGGCCCCCGCCACAGCATCGACGAAGAGCCCAGGTGATCGCGGGCGATCAGGCCTGGGCATCCAGCACGATGTCATCACGGTCGGACGACGTGATGACCACCCGGTCGAGGGTCGCGGCACCGACCGATGCAGCGCCGGTGAGCCTGGCTGCTCCCGCGGCGGTCGGACCCCATGAGGCCGCCAGGCTCCAACCTCCGTTCTGAGCGACGGTCCACAGCTGGTACTGGTCGCGCCAGGGCAGGTCGCTCAGTTCGAGTTCGATGCTGGTACCCCACGCCTTGTCCTCGATGGCGACGCGTCCGGTCGCATCGGAAACAAAGGCGAGTTCGACCGCGGCCGGCGCAGGGGCATCGGAGGGCCTCGATACCCTCCACGTGGCCAAGCCCAGAACCGCCGCCACCGAACATGCTGCAATCGCCAGCACCCGCCAGCGCTGTGCCGAGCGCAACGCGCCTGCGTACTCAGACCGGGCGCCTGCAATCGCCATATCGGCGATTCGGTCTTGGGCGAACGTTCCAGAGACCGAATCGCTGTCGACCCTGGCCAACAGCCCGGGAAGCGCGGCGAACGCTGCGACATCTGCCCGGCACCCGGCGCAGTCGCCGAGGTGCCGTTCGAACATCGCACGCTCGTCGGGTTCGAGGGCACCGAGTACGTAGGCCCCCGACCACTCGCGAAACTGGTCGTCGGCGCTGTGTCGAGACGTCATCTGACAACTCCTCGCTCTTCCAGGTGGCTTCGCATCGCCTTCAGCGCGTAGTACAGCCTCGACTTCGCCGTACCCGTCGGTATTTGCTGGTTGCTTGCGATCTGTGACGTCGTCAGCCCGCCCAAGTAGGCGTCGAGCACGGCCGATCGATGTTCGGCAGACAGCGACCGCAGAGCGTCGAGCACATGGGATGTCTCGACCAGCCGATCGATTTCGGTGTCTGACCGCGATCCCATGTCGGGTTCGGCCACGGGCACCGAGTGGAGGTGCCGTCGCGACCTGCGATGGTGATCGGCCGCCGCGTTCTTGGCGATGGCGAACAACCACGCACGCTGAGAACCCTGCTGAGGGTCGAAGCGGTCGATCGCTTTCCACGCCTTGACGAGGGTGTCGGCCACAACCTCCTCGGCGTCGCGCTGATCGGCAAAACGGCCCTTGGCCCAGCTCAGCAGTGCCTCTGAATGATCCCTGCTGAGCTGAGTGATGATGCTCTGGGCGCTATCTGTACTCACCTCGTCGTCTCGGGTCTAGCTGCAGGTCGGGTCACGGCACCACGGTGACCATTCCGGTCATTCCCGGGTGGATCGCGCAGAAGAATTCGTAATCGCCGGGCGTGTCGAAGGTGAACTCGAACGTCTCACCAGGGCCCAACGTGCCCGAATCGAAGGCTCCCGTGGTCGAGGTCCAGGTGTGATCGGCCGTGTCGTCGTTGGTGATGGTTACCGTCGTTCCGGCGGTGACGGTGATGGGTCCGCTGAAGCTGAAACCGGCAATGACGATCTCGGCAGACCCAGACTGAGGTTCGGCGGCCGAGCCATCGCCCGCGTCGTCGCCACCGTGCATGTCCAGATCGGCGTCGACTTCGATGTCGACAGGCAGCACGGCCACCGCTCCATCGGAGGTGAGCGCCGGCCCGTCTGTTGTGTCATCGGGTGGGTTGAACTCGTACACGCCGTCGCCGTCCACGTCGATGTGTGCCATCGGGAAGACGGTGCCCGATTCGGTGAGCGGCGAGTCGAGATGGATCTGGACTTCCACCGATTCACCGGCGGGCAGCAGGTCGGAGTGGCCGATGACTGCGCCTGGTGATCCACCCCCGTCGGCGTGGATCACCACATAACCGTCTGCTGGCAGCGTCACCGAGTCGATGACGACGTGTACTCCGTCAGACACCTGGTCCGACACCGACAGTTCGGCCGGCGCCATCGGTGGCCCGTCACCAGCTTGTGAGTCGTCGGCGGTGGCCTGTGTGGTCGTCGGCACATCCGCATCGGCCGTATCTCCGGACTCGGCCGAGTCTCCACATGCCCCCAACAGCAGCACGGCTGCAAAGCCAATGGCCAGGCCCCTGTTCGATACTGACATCGTCCCCTCCAGGTGTCGTGTGCCACTGAATACGCACCACCAACCCGGAACGGTTCAAAAGGCCGGCACAAAAACTCGCCGGCCTTCAGGTGTCAGAGCAGCTCTGCCCTTCCGGGCTCGGCCAACAGAACCCAGGTCGAGCCCGGTGTCAGCAAGATCTCGCTGCCGTCGGCGTCGAGGTACACGGTGGGCGAGGTCACGTTCGATTTCGACCATGTGCCTTCCACGACCAGCCCGTTCATCAAGACCCAGACATCGCCGGAGCCCACCAGCTCGGCTTCGGGCACCTCTGAGCCGGCCGAGTCGACCTGGCCCGAGGCGCGGTACTGAACGAACTGGACGATGACGTTCTCCGGGGCCACCTGCACGCCGTCTGTGTCGACATGGGGCGAATCGTTCTGCTCGCGAACCCAGCCCGAAACCTCGGGCGACCAGGTGTGGGTTGCGGTCGTGCCGCGATAGTTGACCGCCACACCAGACGCCGCCTCGCCGACGGGCTCTGGATCGCCGTCAGCCCTGTAGCTGAAGGCGGCGTGGGAGACATGTCACCCTCGACCGGGGTCAAAGACCAAAGGGCGTCGGTGGACGTGAAGAGGTTGCTGGGGGCCCTTCGGCCCGCTCGACGCTCGTAGGCCGATGGCTGGGCCTCGAACCCCACGTCGCGAATGGCCACGGAGCGGATGAGGTTGGCGAAGGCCTCGTTGGCACCCGACCACGCGAACAGCGGCTGATTGAGCGGTGTCAGCAATGGAACGTCGGTCGAACGCGCCGAACGAACCGGCCCCAGGTCGGGGGCGTCGGTGCTGTGGAACACGGCGAGAAGCCGGGTGAGGCCACCTTCGACACGCTCCTCGTAGACAATGTCGGCCTGGTTGATACCGGCCTGGGGCCTGGCCGCCGAAACGTTGTCGATCTTCACCGCCAACGCCGGGCGCAGGGCGATTGCCTCGTCACCGACCGCCTGACCTGTTAGCGGCAACGATGCAGGCGCAGGCGCTTCGGTGGTGGTGGTCGAGGTCGAAGTCGTGGTGGTTGGCGGTGCCACCGTGGTGGATGTGGTGGTGGCTTGGGTGTCGTCGACGACCACGGTCGTCGAGGACGAATCGTCGCCGCCACCGCCACAGGCAGCGGCGAGGATCACCACGGCCACGGTGGCGACGGCCAGACGGACCGCGAGAAGCGAGCGGGCTGGACGCGCCGACTCAGCGGTGGTGGAGGGGGTGGACATGGAGTACTCCAAGACGAGATGAGGCAGTCGAGCGCCGGGTCTGGCCCGGCGGGCTTCTAGAGCTCGCGCAAGGCGGCGATGCGGGTTTCGGTTGGCGGATGCGTACCCAGCCCTTCACCGGTGCCGACCATCCAGAGATGCTCGACGACGTGTGGGCTGACGGCGGGTTTGGTGCTGGACGCCATGACGCGTTCGTAAGCGGCGACCAGCCCAGGTGGGTACCGGGTGATAGCGGCACCCAACGCATCGTTGCGGAATCTGCGGTCGGGGTCGACGATGCGGCCGACCACCCTGTCGTACTGCGATGCAGCCATCGAAGCCACAGGCGCCAGCAGGGCGGCAGCAACGGTGCGAGGAACGACGTCGGCGGTGCGGATCTGCACCAGGAGCTGGGCGACCACGGCCTCCAGCTCGACCCGATCGAACGCGTCGAGGGCGCCCGTGGTGATGACAAGGGCGGCCCTGTCGCCGGAACGTCCCACCACAAGTGCATTGACCGCGGGGTCCTCTACGGCATAGAGGGCGGGTTCGCGAACCCCGGCCGAGGCGATCAGCCCCTCGACCAGGTTCTCGAGCCGGGCTGCGCCCACATGATCTGGCCCCAGGGTGGAGAGTTCGAAGCCCCGAACAGACTGAACGATTCGGGCTTCGGCGCCGTTGAGGCGCCACAGGACGTAGGCGGCCGGCGCCACAAGTGCGATGATCAAGCCCAGCCACCATGGAAGCAGTAGCACGAGGATTATCGCCAGCACCACGAACGGCACGGCGAACACCGCCATGGCCAGCCGCTGAGAGCGCGAGTAGTTGGCTTTGATGAGTGCAGGATCTGGTCTGTTCACTGCTGAGTCTGGTGTGTTCACGACGGTGTCGAAGTCTACGACCGTCGACGGTGTCGCGTGGCGCACCCCGCGAGGTTCAGATGCCTTCGACTATGGCCTCGCGGTAGATCGCCTCGTAGCGCTCGGCCAGCCGCGCCATCGAGAACGACTCGGCACGCAGCCGGCCCGCATCGACCAGCTGCCGACGCAGCACCTCGTCGGCTAGAACACGCTCGAGGCCCGAGGCCAACGCCTTGGCATCGCCTGGCGCCACCAGCAGGGCCTCGTCGCCGGTTGACACCACGTTGCGATATCCGGGTAGGTCGCTGGCGACGACCGCCGTGCCTGCGGCCATGCCCTCGAGCAACACGATGCCGAACGATTCACCGCGTAGCGACGGAACGCAGAAAACGTCGGCACCGCGCAGCCGGTTGAGCTTCTCGGCCTCGTCGACGGCGCCGAGCCATTCGACGCGACCGTCGCCTTCGGTACGGCGTTTGAGATCGTCGGTGTCGGGCCCCGACCCGGCAACCCACAGACGTACGTCTGCAGGCAGGTACTGCATGGCCTCGATCAGCACGGCCAGGCCCTTTCGGGGCTCGTGCCTGCCCAAGAACAAGATGGTGGGACCGTCCTTGTCGTGGGCAGGCCCCCGAGCAAAGCGGTCGACCTCGATTCCGTTCCAAAGGATCTGGTACTCGCCCCCGAGAGCCTCAGATGCCATCTCGCGTGCGTCGGCCGAAACGACCACCCGACGTTTGACGCGGTTGGCCAGAACCTTGACGCCAGGCACCTGGTAGGCCAGCGATCCCCCGGCCGCATGCCATGTACCCACCACAGGCACGGTGTTGAGGATCAGCACTGCCTGGCACGGACCGGGCACTATGGGCTCGTGCAGGTGCACCACGTCGAACTGTTCGTCGCGCAGCACACGGATGGTTCGCAATATGCAGGCGACATCGGGTGCGATCGGGGCCACAGACCCATTGGCGTCGGTTGGTATCGATGCACCCAACGGCGTGATGCCCGGTTCCGGTGGCGGCCCATCGCACGGGGCCAGCACCCTGACCTGGTGCCCGCGGGCCGAAAGGGCCCGCGCCAGACCCAGAACCTGGTTCTGCACCCCTCCCCACACGGTGAGGCTGTATGGGCAGACGATGCCGACCCGCAGAGGTCCTGAAGACAGGCGCTCCAGGTCGGCAGGTGTAGGTGGAGCGGGCTTCAGCCGGCGCCGCATGGCCCATCGTTCGAACATGGCTGGCCCAACACTAGGCCCGCATGCGCCGATGCGGTACCGCTGCCACACTGGACCCATGCGCGTCACCTCGTTGTTCCTTGCCGATCACGCTCAGGCGGTGAACGGCAAGCTCTATGTGACGGGTGGCGCCTGGGACACCATCAACGCCAGGGCGTTCCCGGTCACCCATCCACATCTGTCCGTGTGCCTGGCCCTCGAGGTCGGCTGGGAAGACCACAACCGCGAAGTCAGGGTCGAGGTCAAGTTGCTCGACGCCGACGGTCGCTCGCTGCTGCCAGGGCCGGTGGGCGGTGTCACAACCGCACGCAGAGGGCCCGACGCCGAGCCGGGCGACACCACTCCTCTGTTGTTGGTGTTCAACCTGCTGGGGCTGCGCTTCGACCGCCCGGGCGACAACACGGTCAGCGTCGAGATCGACGGCGTGCCCAGCGGTCACGTGAGGTTGAAGGTGCGCCAGCGCGGCGCACACCCTCAGCCGCCCGCGCCTTGATCGCTGGGCCAGTTCGGCTGCAACAGATGCCATTGCTCGGGCGCCTGGCGGATCAGGAACTCGAGTTCGTGAGCCAGGGCCTGGGTGCCCGCCGATACGTCGTCGCGAAACGATCCGCGACGCTGCAGCGGCAGCGGAGGCCGCACCAAACCCAGATGCCCACCGCCCGGTCTGAAGTAAACCCCAACGGGTAGAACCGGCGCAGACTTTCTGAGACCCAGCATTGCGGGCCCCGCCGGCAGGCGGGTGCGCTCGCCGAAGAAGTCGACCTCGACACCGCCGCCCATGACGTCGCGGTCGCTCAGCAAGCAGACCACCTCGTTGCGGCCCAACGCCGCGGCTACCGCGGTGCCCGCACCCGAGTCGGCGACCACCACGTTCATGCCGAACTCGCTGCGCAGCCCTGTGAACCATTCGAACAGCTCGGGCGGCTCGAGCGCCTCAACGACAACGGTCACCGGTAGCCGCTTCACAGCGGTCAGCCAGAATCCCGCCCACTCCCATCCGCCCAGGTGGGGCAGGGCCAAGATGACGCCATTGCCTCGCTCGAGGGCGTCCGAGACGTGATGGAAGTGTGGAACCTCGATGCCGGCGTCGAGCTCGGCGGGGGTCTTGTCGGGCAGCCGGAACGACTCGACGTAATACCTGGCGTAGCTCTCGAACCCGCGAGCCACCGCTCGGGTCAGGGCCTCACCATCGAGCCCCGGCTGAGCCCGGCGAAGGTGCCTGCCCAGCATGTGGGCCTGCGAAGACATCGAGCGAGCCAGTGCAGGGCCCAGCCACCTGGGAAGGTTCTGGGCGATGCCCGAGGGCAACGCCTTGGCCACCGCCGAAGCGCCTCGGTACGCGCCGACGGTCAGTTTGGCCGAGGCGGCTGGCATGCGAAATCTTGGCGGCGGCGGGTCAGTTGCGGCTGTTGCGGCGGCGGTTGACGGCAGCGCGGCGCTGATCGCGTGCCCTGCGCCTGGTGCGCCACACGTCGCGCTCGCGTGGGGCCGGTGCGGGGCGGTCCTTGCTGGCCTGCTTCCACACCTTCTGGAACCGGAAGATCGCGGTGCCGATAGTGCCTACCAGCAACACCCAAAGAACCGGGATCAGCAGCCCCTCGAACAACAGGCCCACCGCGAGCACGATGATGCGCTCGGCACGCTCCATCAGGCCGCCCTTGGCCTCATAACCCAGCGACTCGGCCTTGGCGCGCTGATAGCTGATGAGCGAGGACGAGGCCATGACGGCGAAGGGCAGCACGGCGATGCGACCCGCGCCCGGCTGGCTGGCGAGGTACCAGGCGATGCCGCCGAGCAGCATTGCGTCGGTGACACGGTCTGCGGTCGAGTCGAAGAAGGCACCCCGCTTGCTGGAGGTGCCGGCCGCCTTGCTGACCGGACCATCGAGCAGGTCGGGGATGGCGGTCGCGACCAACAGCACCAGGCCCAGCTGCAGATAGCCCATTCCGACCACGACAGCCATCGCGGCCGACATCAACAGGCCGAGCACCGTGAGCATGTCTGCGGTGACGCCCGCTCGGTGCAGGTTGCGGCCCATCGGCCGCACTACCTGATCGACGCCTTGGCGCCAGTTTCCGTCGAACATGTGGTTCTCCTCGGGAGATCAACAATCAAATCTATTGGCCGCAGGCCCCGATGTCACTGATCGTGGTCGGTGGCGAACGACGACCAGTCTTCGGGGTTCTCTTCGACCAACTGGTCGATGACCCGGCCGTCGTAGGCATCTATCAGCACCAGCCCGCGCTGGTCGGGCGGGTCCTCGGCCGAGTACACCAGCACCCGCCAAGTCGGGCGGCTGCGAAAACCGCGCCACCCCATCTGGGCCGACGCGTGCCCCACCGGAAAGCCCACGGCACGGGTGGCAATCACCAGCGCATCGTTCTCGTCGCGCTTCATCGGCACCGCGGTGATGATGTGCAGGATGCCGATCACGCCGAGGCCGATGGCACCGACGACAAACCCCCGGTTGACCAGCACCGCGTCATCACCGGCTATCAGGGCTATCGCCAACGCCGCAGCCGCCAACAGCAAGTACAAGACGCCGGGCACCCGTCGCCGCTTGTTGTCGGGGAATTGGTATGGCCCGACAAAGCCGCGGTCGAGATCCTCGGGCAGCTCGTCGCGCAACTCACCCAGGTCGGGCTGCTCGTCTGGCTCTTGGTCGTCGGCGGTCATCGGGGCGAAACCCTAGCGCCGTCGCGAGCGCATCCGGATGAACATCGCCTCCAGCGGATCATCGAGGCCAGACGTCGCGTATGCGAGCCGCCGATGCCTCCAGGTCTTCGGGGATGACGCGAGTGCCCGCCACAGTGGTGGTGAAGCTGGTGTCGCCGAACCACCTCGGCAACACGTGGGCGTGCAGATGATCGGGCAGCCCCGCACCCGCCGCTCGCCCCTCGTTGATTCCCATGTTGATGCCGTCGGGTTGGTAGGCCCGCCGCAGCGCCGTGGTGGCGTCGGTGACCAGTTGCCAGAACTCGGCGCGCTCGTCGTCATCGAGGGCCTCCACCCTGTCGACGTGACGGCGGGGCAGCACCAACACGTGTCCGTTGTTGTAGGGAAACGCGTTCATGACCACCACTGCCAAGCCGCCCTGATGCACGTGCCTGGTGGGTACCTCTGATGCCGAGGCGATCACCTGGCACATCACGCACTGCGGGGCGTGGGCTTCGATGGCGGCAGGCTCGTCTGCCATCGCTGGGGGGCCAACTCCCGAGACCATGTACGCGGCTCGCCATCCTGCCCACAGCCGTTCGAGGTTGTCGCTCACGCGACAAGCCTAGTTTCGCCGCCTGAAGCGCCGGTTCAGGGCGACACCAGGCTGCCGATTTCGACCCCGAACAAGTCGTGAACGGTCTGAGCCAAGATGACGTCGCTGTTGCCCACGACCAATCGAGCGCCGCCCACCCGGTCGAACAGGTCGAACGGGGCATCGGGACCAAACGTGGCCGCCAACTGCGCCATGGTCTGCGCTGCTTGGTCGTACACGCGAGCGATCTGAGACGCCGTGCCGGTTCGGAACAGGTGCAGGTCTGGAAACTCGACCGCGTCACCCGCGGTTCCGAGCGGGCGGCCTTGGGTGACCCAGTCGGCCAGGCCTTCGTGCATCCAGAGGGGTGTCATCGGGCCCGAGTCGCGCACCGAGGCCACGTGTGCCAACTCGTGCACCAAGACCTCGACCTGGCGCTCTGTGCTGCGCCTGGAGAGGTTCGACTCCTGAGCCACGATCCGGGGAGCCACCACGTTCCAGCCCTGCGCCGACCCTTCTGCAACCGCCTCTATTGCGCCGAGCTCGATATCGAGGGTGGTGAAGGCCACGAACTTCGAAGCGTCGATGGTCGGGTGCAGCAAAGCCTCGACCTCGGCCAGGTCGCGCGGAACCATCATCGCCACCTTGCCCGTCCAGGGCCGAGGCCAACTCTGGTCGAACCGGTCGATCGCCTGCTCCAACAGTGTCGCCAACTGCTCGAGCCGCGCTCGCGAACCCGAGCCGACCACCACCGCTCGCTGCGAGCGAACGACGTCGACGGCAGCCAGCTCCCAGAGCTCGCGTTCGCCGTATATGCCGATGGTCACGAGCGAATCGTCGGCCTGCACCCGCCAACTGCCATTCTCGTTGACGAACGTCAGGTACAGCTGGCCCAGGTGGTCTGTGGAGTCCACCCCCGCGATGCGGTGGCGCCGGTCGACGGCCAGTACGGGCCCGGGCGATCCGGGCGGAGACAGGTCGACCACGGGTGTGGAAAGGCTCTCGGAGTAGCTCTCGAGACCGACGGCCGCGGCCCCGGCAATCGTCAGAGCGTCGCGGTCGGCCAAGGTCTGGTTGGCGGTCGAAGTGCGCGTCGACGCCATGGCCTCGACATCGCCGACGATGACCGCCTCGCTGCGAGCGGCGAGCAAAGCGTCGATGGCAGCGAGGTCGGCCTCGGACAGCCCAGTAGGCAACCCGGTCGACTGGCCTGACCGGCTGTGGGACACGACGGTGTCGGCCCCTGCCGGGTGAGGGGCGACCCACGACGCCGCAAACACCACAATGGCGGTCACCACCGTCCGAACGTTCCCGTAAACCGACCAGGTCATGTCCCGCTGCCCCGCTCGCGTGGACCGACCAGGTCGATACCGAGCAGTGCGGCGGCCTGGTCGACCCCAAGGCCTGCCGCGGCGGCCTGGTCGATGGCCTTCACGGCACCGGGCGTGTCGAGGTCGTCGTCGAGGGCGCAGCGCACCTCGTGCAGGGCCGCCGAACCAGCTCCGGCCGCGGCCCACCGCGCCAGCCTGTTGGCGGCCTCGACGACGAGGCCCTCGTGCCACTCCCACTCGTGGCGGTAGTGGTTGGTGACGATCGCCAACCTCACGGCCATGGGCGAATGCACCCGGCGCAGGTCGGCGATGAACTCCATGTTTCCCGCCGATTTGGCCATTTTGGCCCCGTCGACGTGCACGGTCGCCGTGTGCATCCAGTGACGCACGAAGGTTCCTGCGATCGCGGCCTCGGCCTGTGCCTGCTCGCACTCGTGATGGGGATACACGAGGTCGGCGCCTCCGCCGTGAATGTCGATAGGGGCGCCCAGTTCGCGCAGCGCCATGACGGCGCACTCGACGTGCCAGCCCGGCCGGCCCGGCCCCCACATCGACTCCCAGGTCGGCTCACCCGGCCGGCTCGGCTGCCACAACGCGAAGTCGACGGCCGATCGCCGGCCTGCCAGGGGGCGCTCGACCCTGGCGTTGGCCTCGGCCATCGCCGTCGGGTCGAGACCACCCAACTGGCCAAAGGTCGGAGCTGTAGACACATCGAAGAACACCGAACCGTCGGCCTCGTAAGCGTGGCCGCTGTCGAGCACCCGGCCGATGAACGCCCTGACGTCCGAGATCGCCGAAGTGGCTCGGGGTTCGCTGAAAGCGGGCAGCAGCCCCAGGGCCGCCATGTCGGCCTGGAAGGTGGCCACGGCCCCTGCGGCCAGGTCGAGATAGTGGACGTCCAGCTGGGCGGCACGGTCGAGGATGTCGTCGTCGACATCGGTGATGTTGCGTACGCAGCGCGTCTCGTAGCCCATGTCGCGCAGGCGTCGCTGGAGCACGTCGTATGCCAGGAAGGTGAAGGCGTGGCCCACGTGGGTGGCGTCGTACGGCGTGATGCCACACGTATAGATGCGTGCTACCTCTGAGGCGGGTTCGAAGTCGACGACCCGCCCCAGCCTGGTCTCGTACAGCCGCATTCGAACCGGGCGCCCGCCCTGGCTCAGACCGAGTCTGGGATGCCGAGCAGGTTCAGCTCGACCCTGGTCTTGTACCTGACGTTGAGCTGCAGCAGCACGGCGGTGAACGCCTCGATGGCGGTGGCGTTGGACAACTCGCCACAGTCGAGGGCCCTGAAGCTGGGCACGTGTTTGACCAGCTCTGTCACCGCGTCGACGGCCGAGCGGTGATCGCTGCAGATCAGAACGTCGCTGTTGATCGGATTCCGCAGATCGCCCAGCTCGTGGGCGGGAACGTGCTGGAACGCTGCGGCGACGCGTGCGTCTGGCACCATCGCCTGCACGCTGGCGGCCACAGACCCGCGCGGCGGGATCAGCGGGATGAACTCGTCGCCGACGCGCGTCAACGCGTTGGCCATGGTGATGACCACCTTGCCACTGACGTGCTCGGCAACGCTGCGCGCCGTGATAGCGGCTGCGGCCCAAGGGGTGGCGATGACCACGATGTCGGCCTTGGCTGCATCGTCGTTGTCGCCTGCCACTATCTCGAGGTCGTGGTCTGGCCACTCGGCCAGCACACCGTCGACGATCTCCATGGCGCGGTATTTCGAGCGCGAGCCCAACACCACTTCCATGCCCACGCTGGCCAACCTGACCGCCAATGCAGACCCGGCCGGACCGGTGCCACCGACGATGCCGACCGAGGGGAGCTTCGCGCGGGCAGTGTCCGAAGGGGCCTTGCCAACCGGAACGTCGGGATGCGCAGTGCCCGCGTTCTCGGAACCGTCCGTTTGAGGGTTGTCTGATTCGGAGTTGGACTTGGTGGCCATGGGCGAAGCGTAATCGTTCGGCGAGGTGTGCAATACAGTCTTGACCGGGTCACGGCGGCGGTCCGCCGACACAGCCATCACACCGACCAGGCCGACCCAGGAACGGAGGACCCGTGGGATTGCTCGAAGGCAAGAAGCTGCTGATCACAGGTGTGCTGACCGACGCCTCGTTGGCCTACGCCGTCGCCAAGCGAGCCGTTGACGAAGGCGCCGAAATCGTGCTGACCGGCGCCGGACGCGGGCTTCGCCTCACCGAGCGCACTGCGCGCAAGCTGCCGTCGACACCCGACGTGCTCGAGCTCGACGTGACACAGCCAGACCAGCTGGCCGCCGTTGCGGCCGACCTGCAGCAACGCTGGGGCCGCGTCGACGGGGTGCTTCACGCCATCGGCTTCGCACCCGAGTCGTGCCTGGGCGGCAACTTCATGAACGCCGAATGGGAAGATGTGTCCGTGGCGGTCAACATCTCGGCCTTCTCGCTGAAGGCTCTCGCCGGGGCGTTGCGCCCCTTGTTGGCCGAAGCCAAGGGCTCGGTTGTCGGCCTGACTTTCGATGCCACCGTGGCCTGGCCGGCATACGACTGGATGGGCGTGGCAAAGGCCGCATTCGAATCGACTGCCCGCTATCTGGCACGCGACCTGGGCGCCGAAGGAATCCGCGTGAACCTGATCTCGGCGGGGCCCATCCGCACCATGGCGGCCAAGTCGATTCCTGGATTCAGCGAATTCGAGGACGCCTGGGATTCCAAGGCTCCCCTGGGCTGGGACGTCAACGACCAGGACGTGGTAGCGCGCTCGACGCTGGCCCTGCTGAGCGACTGGTTCCCGGCCACGACGGGATCGATCATCCACGTCGACGGCGGCTACCACGCCATGGGCGCCTGAGGCCCAACCACCGTTTGGGCCAAGGCCTGGCGCACCGCCCGGTTGTGGGCGGCCGCCAGGCTCGATGCCTGCTCGATGCGGCGGGCCCTGGCCCTCAACTCTGCTGCCAGACGCCTGGCGTCGACCGAGGTGCGGGCGAAGGGCTCGTCGAATGCTCGCCGCGCTGGGCCCTGCCACTGGCCCAGTCGCGCCACGTCGCCCGCAAGCGCTGCCACCGCACCTTCCAGTGAAGCGGCAACCCTGCGGTAGGTGGCGGCAGCCTCCGAAGCCACGCGGTGGTCGAAGCTGATCTCGCCGGTGCCGCCACCCAGGGCCATCAGCCGTTTCCGCCAGCGACCATGATGTTGCGGTTCACCCGCTCGATGTGCTGACGCAACATTTCGAGAGCCTCAACGGCTCGGGCCAGCGCACCGCTGGTGGCGGGCCAGGTGTCGCCCCGAAAGCGCGTGGCCTCGAGGCCGTCCCAAATGGAGGGGTCCGACAGCAGCGAACCTTCGCGCTGCAGCGCGGCCAACTGGGACAACAGCTGGTCGTTGGCGATGGAAGCGATGCGGGCTATGGCGCCCTCGGCCTCGGCCGTCGAAAGAACACGGGTCATCTGGTCTTCTCCTGATAGGCCGGCGACCCGCGGGGAAGACCAGATCAGCCGGTTGGTTGCAGACAGAGAATACCGAAAGACATTGAAATATGTCAACAGGCAAGACCCGAAGTCCTCAATAGCGCAGCGCCTGCACCGCCCTGTGACCGTCCGCGTCGACCACCACACCCCTACCGGGCAACGATCGGTCGAGTTCGCGGCCCAGCCGCACCCCTAGCAGGTCGCCGTCGAAGTCGGGGTCTGGGCGCAACAACAACCCCAGCCGCGAGCGCCGAACCTCGGTGGTCCAGCCCGAGTAGATGGCCCTCAGGCGATCGGCTCGACCGCCCGCCAACACCAGAGCGACCGGGCCTTGTGGCCCCGCATCGGCCAGCCACGACGAGATGATGCCCGCCGGGTCGTCTACGGCATGGGCATCGTCGATCACAACCACCGCACCCGGCCCCGATGCGGCGAGAGCTTCGGCCGCGGAGCCAACGTCGCCGACCACGACAGACCCGGCGGGAAGGTCCAGCTCGGCCAGAGGAGACCTGGAACCTGCGACCACGACGACCCTGCGGCTGGTCGACAAAGCCATTGCCAGGCCACCCAGCGCGCACGACACGCCCGAACGGGGCGGCCCCGCGACCAGAACGTGCTCGCCGGGGTGGATGTCGATTCCCACCTGCGACAGGTCGGTGTCGGCCAAGCCCAACGGCACGTGCCAGGGACGGTTGTCTGTGGACGGCAAGTCGAGCTGATGCCACGAAACCGATGTGGGCAGCCGTCGCATCCGCACGGCGGCAGACGAGGTCCAGTCGGGCACCACCACCGTGTCTGGCTGGATCAGCTGCATCTCGAGGCCGTCGTCGCGCAGGGCGCGGCCCGGCACGAAAACCGGGGCCTTGCGCCTGGCGATCCGTGCGTCACCCAGGAACGAATGAAGGTCCAGCTCGTCAGCTGGCTCGAACAACCAGCGCGAGGCGAAAGCTGCCTGCCAGGCCGCTGGCATGGCGCCCAAACGCTCGACCGCAGCCACCGTGTGGATGCCAACTGCGGGGCCGAAACGAAGCACTTCGAGCAGATGGTCCATGCGCTCCAGCCAGGCGAGGTCTGTGTCGTGACCTCCGAGCACCGAACCCAGGTCGTCTATCAGCAGGACAAGGCGAGGCGCCTCGGCCGCCGACCGGCGACGCGACAGCTCGGCGATGCAATGGTCGAGAATCCGGCGAAGCATCTCCTCATCGCCAGGGCCCGCGAAACCGAACGTGTGGGGCAATGCGCTCAGCTCGCCCAGGGCGCCCGATCGGGTCGCCACCACCAGCAGGCTCACCGTGTCGGGGGCGAGTTGGGCTGCGGCCTTTCGTGCGACGCTGCGGAGTGCGTCGATGGGCCCGCCGCCCGCTCTGCCCACCAGCAACAGATTCGGCTGGTCCAATCCCCAGCCGCCCGCGACCTGGCGCTGATTGGCGGGATCGTCGACCAACGCCACTTCGAAGTGCTTGGCGTCGGGGGTTGTGGTGGTCTCGAGGTTAAGGTCCGACAGCCCGGTGGGCAGCGGATCCAACCACGGCCGCCGCGTCGCAAGCGTCGACATCCGCAGGGCCATGTTGCCGGCGAGCTCGACCAGGGCCTCCAGCTCCGATACCGACACAGAATCGTCGCGACTAGAGCCCACGACCTCGACCTTCAGGGGAATTCGCCTGAGCAGCGGTCCCGTAACCCTGGTGGTCTGCATCACCACCGGCTCGTCGGGACCGATGCGCATGACGGCTCGGCCGGGCCTGGAGCGGGCCAGCCTGGCCGCGTCGGCGACGCCGACGATGTCGAGCGAGTCGGCGTCGTCTTGCACCCGCAGCGCTACGCGGATGTTGGTGTTGGCCCTGATGTTGTCGTTGACAGCACCGGCGGGCCTTTGGGTGGCAAGCACCAGGTGGACTCCGAGGCTGCGACCACGCTGCGCCACCCCCACCAGCGAATCGAGGAACTCGGGCAACTCGTTGGCGAGGGTCGCGAACTCGTCGACCAGCACGACCAGTCGGGCCAGCACACCACGCTGCAACTCGCCCATGTCGCCTACGCGGTGACTTCGCAGGACGGTCTCGCGATGGCGCAGCTCGGCCTCCAACGACAACAAAGCCCTCTCGGCGAGGTTCTCGTCGAGGTCGGTCACCACACCGACCGTATGGGGCAGGGCCGCAGCCCGGTCGAAGGCCGCACCGCCCTTGTAGTCGATGAGGATCAGGTTCAGGTCGGCGGGCGAGCAGCCCAACGCAAGCGACGCGACCATCGAACGCAACAGCTCGCTCTTGCCCGCGCCCGTGGTGCCCGCTACCAGAACGTGCGGACCATCGGCTGCGAGGTCCAACTCGACAGGGCCCGCTGCTGAAACACCCAAGTGCACCAGCGGGCGGGGTGGTCTGGCCCAAGAGCCTGCGATGGTGTCCTCGTCGATGGGTCCGGCCAGCCGAGAAAGCGGCACCTCGGCCGGCAGAGCGGCAACCGGATCGACCGTGTCAGGATCGTCGAAGCGGGCGAGATGCCTGGCGATGCTGAGCGAACGTTCCAGTGTCGATCCGCTGGGCAGAATCCCTTCGAGATTGCGGCGCTGGGCAGGCCACCTGACGCGTGCCCGGCCCGACGGGTCGATCTGCAGTACGACGTCGCAGGCCGAGGGCAGGCGGTCTTCGCGATCGGCCACCACCACGGCGCTCCAGCGCCCACCGCCGGCCGCATCGCCGGTCATCAGGCGTCGGGCTGCGCTGTTTCGGCCCAGCACCAACTCGTCACCGTCGACCACCAGCAAGCGACAACTTCGTCGGTCGGGCACCTCGATACGGCGAGCCAGGGCGTCCTGGGCCCTGACGCCGTCGACATACCAGGGCGAACCCAGAACCTCGCCCTGGTCGGCCGGATCGGACAAGTGGGGCAGCCATCGAGCCCACGACCAATCTGGGGCCGCGTCGCCCGCGCACGCGACGATGATCGCAAGGTCGCTGGGCCCCATCATCGAAGCGGCCGAACACAGGATCGACCTGGCAACCGAGCGGGCTTGATCGGGCCGCCCGACGATGCCGATGACAGCCGGGCCTTCGTCGGCCGCGCCTGTCGCCAGATCGACCTCGACCGGGACGTCCACCAGTGACACGTCGAGAAGGTCGGCTACGTCTGGGTCGACGTTGACCTGATCGGCCACGGGCACGACCGCTTCGACGGTGGCCAGCCCGAGCGCCACCACCATCGCATCGGGGTGGCTCGGACGCCTCTCCCACAGGCTCGACGAAGCGCTGGTCGACCGTCGACCCCACTCGGCGACCGTGGGCGTCACCTGCCAACGCCGATGGCGCTCGGCCGCCACCCAGTCTTCGATGTCGGCGACAACCAGTTGGCGCCGGTGGTCGCGCTCGCCGATCCAGCGCCGCTCGGCTCGCCGCCTGCGCACCCGGTTCTCGAGCCAGCCACCCAACGCCCCAAGCGGGCTCAGCACCGCGAACAAAGCGAACCGCAGATCGCCCATCACCAGCACCAACACGGCCGCCATCAACAGCGGCGCCACCACGGCGGCGATGCTGAGCACACCTACGGGCTCGGAGGGCTCGGCAGGTGGTTGACCGACCTCTACCGGTGCGGTCGGCGTCGGGGGCGCCTCGCGAGGTGGACGGTTGAACGAGATCGTGCCTTCGCTCAAGCGTCTGTCGCCCGACGACAAGAACGCCGTGTCGACCACATCGTCCTCGACCCGAAACGCGCCAGACCCCGCCCACACCACGCTGTCTGGCATCAACGGCGACGACGCAACGACGTGACCACCCACCCTGACGCCGTTGGTCGAGCCCAGGTCGGCGACCGACACGCCTCGATCGTCCACCAGGATGCGGGCGTGGCGCCCAGACAGCGACTGATCCTCCAGCCGCAACTCGACGTCGGGGCTGCGCCCCAACACATTGGCGCCGGGCGACAGGCGACAACGCCACCCGGCGTCGGGGCCTGCGACGGCTACCAGCGAACGACCCGATTGTGTACCGGTCGAGCCGCGACCCGGACGGTCAGGACCATCGTCGGACAGCACGAACTCGATCGTGCAGCCGCGATACAGAGCTGTGTCGACGAGCGGCGTAGCGGCATCGTGGCGACGACCATCGATGGCCAGCGCCGACTGTGGCGCCCCTAGCGCGGCGGCGAGGTCGCCCACCGTTGCATCATCGGATGAAACCTCGATGGAGACCGGCGAACCGATGCCACCTCGGCGCACCACCACCGTGAAAGCCATGGTCAGCCGTCAGAGTCGCCAGCAGCCGAAACCCCAGCAGACGAGAACTGGGCATACCCGGGGTTGTCGATCGCCAGCTCGTCGGCCAGGGTGGCCATGACCGCCTCGATCACCTCGGCGCGCTTGTCGTCGAGGTCGCCACGCCTTATGGCGTCGGCCAGATCGCGATCGGACTCGAAACCCAGCCCGGCCAGCCGGGCACGGTGGGCGTTTACAGACGCACCGCCGTCGACGATCTCGCGCTGCACTATCGCCAACATGTTGGCCGCGACCCGGGCGTGGAACCGGGTGGCACCCTCGAGCTCGTACATGAGCGTCGACTCGATCCAATGGCGCACGGCCCCGACCAGCTCGTCTGAGGTCGGAAGGTCGAACGGTTCGCGGTCGGGGTGTTCGGGCAACGACTCGATCATCTGATCAGCTCCAGCAGATCCCACTCGTTCTCGGCAACCCGCCGGCCGATGGCGGCGTGCTCGTGAGTCCCGCCCGTGTCGAGCAGATAACGCGCCGCCTGGGTGACACACATGATGCCCCACTTGAGGGTGCCCACGACCATCCACCAACGAACCGATTGGGCGTCCACATCGGCGTCGACGCCCAATGTCTGGCACTCGTCGCGGTACGCGGCCACCAGCGAATCGATGTCGCCCATACCGGCCACCACACCCGGCCCGCCGAAGCGCCAAGCCCTGACACACAGCCATCCGAGGTCTTCGGCCGGGCTGCTGATGTGGGCGAGCTCCCAGTCGAGCACAGCGTTCAGGCCGTCGGGCCCAACCAGCACATTTCCCAGCCTGAAGTCGCCGTGCACGACCGTCTGGCGGCGCGCTTGCGGCCGTTGGGCCTCGAGCCAACGAAAGCCCAGTTCGAAAGCCGGCGATGGGTGGCCCAGATCGTCGAGGGCCTCGCGATAGCGCACCAGGGCGTCTTCGGGTTCGAGCACCTCGAGCACACCGGCATCGTCGATCGAGTGGATGCGGGCGAGGGCCCGGGCGCACTGTTCGGTGAAACGTGTTCTGGCGGTCGAGAATGTGTCGTCGCGCAGGATGCGCCTGGCGATGGTTTCCCCCTCGATGTGACTCATCAGCAACCACGACTCGATCGGCACCCCAGCGGGAGGGTCGACGACACGTGGAGAAGAGGCGAGCACAGGCGGCACCGGCACGCCGCGGGCGCGCGCTGCCTCTATGACCAAGGCTTGAACGGCGGCGTCGGAGTTGGCGGGCGGGTCGGGTCTGGACGCCACCTGCAGAACGGCCATGCCAGCCTCGGGTTCGGCGCCGGACCGGCCGAGTTCGACCATCCAGGTGGTGCGAGACGCCCCACCGCTGAGCCGCCTGACCTCGGCCGGGGCCGTCCCCGTCGCCTGCTGGATGATCTGAACAGCGCGCTCTGCCGACCTCGGATCGGCGGTGGGTTCGGACGCGGCCGCTGGCCCGGGGTTCGGCTCAGCCACAAGCGGCCCGCACGTACGGGGTTGGGTTGACGCTGCTGCTGCCTCCGAGCATGACCTCAAAGTGTAGGTGCGGAGACGTGTAGCGGGCATTACCGGTGTTGCCCACGGTGCCGACCACGGTGCCGGCCGATACGTAACCATCGGCGCCATACGAATCGAGGTGGGCACCGTAGTAGCGGTTGCCGTCGTCGCCATCGAGGTAGAAGCTCAGCCCGCCGAGAGAGTTGTTGCGATGCCTCACGGTGCCCGACACGGGGGCCACGACCGGTGTGCCCCGGGTTGCGAACATGTCGACACCCTTGTGTCGTCTGCCCCCGCTGCGGGCCGCACCCCATGTGTCGTAGAACGTTGTCGGGCCGCCGATCGGGCAGAGAAATCCGCCGCCAGCCGAACCGCCATCGGGGGCACCTGCGCCGTCGTCGGGGGCGCCGGTGTCGTCGGGTTCACCCGCGTCGGGCTCGGCGCCAGTGTCGTCGGGTTCACCCGCGTCGGGCTCGGCGCCGGTGTCTGGTTCGCCTCCTGCCGGTTCTTCGGGTGCGACGGTTGTCGTGGTCGTGGTGGTGGTCGTTGTGGTCGTCGTCGATGTGGCCGCGGCTGCCCGGCGGGCTTCCTCCTCGGCCGCCCGTCGAGCCGCCAGCTCGGCTCGCCTCTGCTCTTCGCGACGTCGGCGCTCTTCCTCGATCCGGCGGCGCTCTTCTTCTTCGAGCCTGGAGACCTCTCGTTGGTATTCGGCCTCGCGCTCCTCGGCGATGTCGAGTTGCCGGTTGATCTCCTCGAGCTCGATGTTGAGTTGATCGTTGCGGTTTTCGAGTTCGGCCACTGCGGCGTCCAGCTCGGCCCTCAGCGCCGCGAGTTCCTCTTCTGCGGCTGCCAAGTCGTCCAGAACGGTTCGGTAGCGATCGATGTCGTTGCCCACACCAAAGGTTGCGTAGCGAGCCAGAGCCGAAGCCCTCACCTGCTCGTCGGGGGTAACCGACGACGCGATGTCGCCCTCGACCCGCTCGACGAACACGTATTGCAGCACCAGGAGGTTTTCGACCTCGTCGTGAAGCTCGTCTCGTTCGGCCAGCGCAGCTCGTCGCCTGGCCTCGACCACCGCAACCCTCGAGTCGATGTCTTCGGCCGCGTGAACAGACTCTTCGAGCCGCTCGGCCAGCGCATCGGCACGGGCCTGGGCGTCGGCTGCGGCGTCGCGAGCGTCGTCGGCAGCCGCAGCGGCGGCCTCGGCTCGATCGCGCCTGGTCGAGCTCGGACTGTGCCGAGGCCGGAGTGCCGATCAACAAGACGGCGGCCAGAACGATCAGTGCGACACGACGGAGCACAGTTGGAGGAGCTTACGCCCTGTAGTGGCCGAGCGGTAGGTCGGCCACCCAGAGTGGTGTCACCTTCGACCCGGAAGCCTCACCCATCCCGAACGGACCCAGAAATATGCCGACACGAGCGCAGCCGCGATGTTGGCCTCGGTCGTGCGCCCTAGCCACACCGAGGCGTTGTCGAAGATCGTCCCGTCGAAGACGCCCTGCTCGAACACTTCCGAGCTAGAGATCAACGGAATGGCCAAGAGCCCCACAAACCACATTGCAGCGATGACCGCTCCGCGTGTCCTCGCCTGCCTGCGATCAGATCGAACCACAGAGCGGCGGCCAGAATCGCCCAATGGGCCTCGGCGTTGTCCCTGACCCACCCGATCTGGAAGTCGAACAACACCGCCAGCCCATAGCCGGTCAACACCAGGTACAGGATCACCCGGCGCGAGAAGCCAACCACTGCGGACCCGCCCCGAGGTGATGACCCAAACCCCAGGTATCCGCGGCTCCAAGCCAGGTAGGCAGCAATCACCGCAGACGCCAGGAAGGCTTCGGCCCAGGTCACGATGGCCGGCCCAAGTCCCAGCGCCGCTGCCGCGCATCGATCTCGAGCACCAGCGCCAAACCCAACATGGCCACGACGGTGCCGACCGGAGCAATCGCCCCACCGAAGCGAGGTGTGGCGCCCGGATCGGGAGCGTTCGGGTCGAAGTCGGGCACCAACACTTCCCAGTGCAGCGGCACCAACAGGGCCAGCACCCACGCCTCGGAGTTGCGGCCGACCCATCCCCCCAGCGAATCGCCCAGCAAGATGGTGGCAGCACCCGAGCCGGTCACAACCACCATCAACGCGAGCGCGAACCCATAGACGATCTGGAAGGTGTCTGTGGTCTCACGACCCGGCATCGGACCCGTTGTCGGCGCTCACCAGTTCGGCCAACACTCGATCGAGGCTCACCACGCCGATCGAGCGCCCATCTTCGACGACCAGTCCGAGATGGATCCTCGACCGACGCATCGCCAGAAGCACCTCCGGCAGAGACGAGCCGACGGGTACCCGCACCATGGGTCGCACATGGCGCTGCCGCAGAGGCGCCTGGCGAGACGCGGGGGTCAGATGCAGCAGGTCCTTGCCGTGAACGAAACCGCGCACCGCACCGATGTTCTCTTCGTAGACCACCAGGCGCGCGTGATTGGTGTCGACCATGGTCTGCTCGACCTCTTGGGCCGAAGCCGAGATGGGAACGGCGACGACGTCCTCTATCGGCACCATGACCTGCTCCACCGTCAACTGACCAAAGGCCACCGCTGCGCCGATCAGTGTGACGTCGTCTTCGTCTATGAGCCCTTCGGCGGCCGAGTTCTCGACCATCGAAAGCAGCTCGGCGGTGGTGGCCGCACCGTCGAGCTCGTTCTTCGGCTCGACCCTGATCAGACGCAGGAACAGGTTGGATAGTTGGGTCAGGACCGTGTTCAGAGGTCGCACCAGCCACACGAACGCCCTCATGGGCAGGGCTATGGCCACCAGCGCGCCCTCCGGTGATGCGATGGCCAGGCTCTTGGGCACCATCTCCCCGACGACCATGTGCAGATAGGCCACGATCGACAACGCGACGGCGAACGAGATCGGGTGCACCAGCGCCTCGCCCGCGCCCAAGTCGTGCAACAGCGGCTCGAGCTTGTGAGCGATGGTGGGCTCGGCGATCATGCCCAGCAGCAGCGAGGCCATCGTGATGCCCAACTGGGCACCCCCAAGTGTGGCCCCCAGGTCGGTCTGCAGACGTTGGGCTGCCAGCGCCGACCTCGCCCCAGACTCGGCCCGGCTGTCGATATCTGCGCGGCGGGCACCCAACGCTGCGAACTCGACACCCACGAAGAAGCCGTTGACCACGATCAACAGGCCGCTGATGGCCAGCATCCCGGCGGTCACCGGCTGGCTCCGGGGGTTTGTTCCGGGGCGGGGACGTGACGGATTGCGATGCGCGACACCCGGCGCCGATCGGCCTCGAGCACATCGAAGGCCCAATCGCCCCACGCCAACCTCTCACCCACCGAGGGAATACGCCCCGCCAGCCACAGGGTGAATCCGCCGATGGTCTCGTAGGGTCCGTCTGGCAGCGAATCACCGATCAACTCGCCCACATCGTCGAGGTGCAGCGAGGCGTCGACCTCGAGCAGACCGGCGCGGCGGGTGTGGGTGACGGCGACCTGGTCGTACTCGTCGTCGATCTCGCCCACCAGCTCCTCGAGCAGGTCCTCCAGAGTGACGATGCCTGCGGTGCCGCCATGCTCATCGACCACCACGGCAAATCTGGCATCTGCGGCGCGGAAGTCGTCGAGCAGGCGATCGAGTGCCCGCCCTTCCGGCACGACCAGCGGCTCGCGGGCTATCTGCTCGACGGTGGCCTCAGAACGTTCGCCCAGCTCGATCGCGAGCACATCGGTCACCTCGACCATGCCGCGCAGGTCGTCCAGATCGTCGCCAATGACCGGGAAGCGCGATCGTCCGGTCTCGATGGAAAGCGCGGTCAGGTCGGCCAGCGGCGAAACCGCCCTGACGGCCACTACGTCGGCCCGCGGGATCAAGATGTCGGCCACGTTGCGGTCGCCGAAGCGAATGACCCGCTCCAGGCGCACCAGAACGTCATCTGCCATCGTGCCTTGCACACTGCTGTTCTTGATGACGTAGGCAAGCTCCTCGCGAGACCTGGTAGACGACAACTCTTCCGCGGGCTCGACGCCCATGCGCCTGACGAGCCAGTTGGCCGACGCGTCGAACGACCGGATCACAGGGCTGGCGAACTTGCCATATGCGGCCAGGATCGGAGCCAAGAACAGCGAAACACCCTCGGGCCTGGCGATCGCCAGATTCTTCGGGATCAACTCGCCGAACAGCAACTGCGAAACGGTTGCCACCAGCAGTGCCAGCGCTGCAGTGCTGGCACCGTCGGCCTCGATGCCCGGGATGAATCCCAGGAAGCTGCCGATGGTGTCTTGGGCCACGAAACCCAGGACCAGAGACGACAAGGTGATGCCCAGCTGAGCTCCGGACAGGTGAAAGCTGAGACGCCTGCGCAGGCCGGCGACCACCCGCGCCCGCCTACCCCCCTCGGCGCCGAGCGCGTTGATACGGGCCGCATCTGCAGCCACCAGCGCGAACTCGCCTGCGACGAACAATGCGTTCACCGCGATGAGTAGCGCCACCGCCAGGAATCCGAGCCAACCGTCGATGGGCAAGGATCGTACCGGGCGGCCACTCGCGCATGCGGTGCGCTGCCGCGCCAGTGGCTACCCTTCTGGCCCATGTCGAGCGAGGACACCATGCTGCGAGCGGCCGAGGCGGGTGCCCGGTTGGCACGACACATCGAGCGCACCCTCGCCGATGCCGAGCTGACCCTCCCCCAGTTCCGCCTCTTGTTGCACCTCGAGACCACAACCGACACCGCCAGCGACCTGGCCCGCAAGGCCCAGATAAAGCCGCCGTCGCTGACCGCTCTGGTCGACGGTTTGGCCAACCGCAACCTGGTGCAGCGCATCCCGGACGACTGCGACAGGCGCCGGGTGAACCTGTACATCACAGACGAGGGTCGCGCGGCCCTCGACAACGGTCGTCGTGCCGCTGCGCAACGCCTGCAACAACTGGCCTCCGAACCCGACGGCTACTTCGACTACGAGCTGCTCGAATGGTTGGCGCGCTGGATAGGACCACTGAACCGCGCTCGAGATGCCAATGCCAGATGACTCCAGGATCGGGGCACCAGACCGCGGCTGGTTAGCCAGGCTCGGCCCCCTGCTGGCAACCCATCGCATGCGGTTGTCGCTGGCCTTGCTCGCCGCGGTGGGCTCCATGGCCATCGGAGTTTCGATACCGCTGGTGTTGCGCAGCGCCATCGACACGGCGCTAGAGAGCCAAAGCAGGGCGCTGTGGCCCTTGGTGGTGACCCTGGTCGTGCTGGGGGTCGTGCGGGCACTGTTGACCTTCGGCTATCGCTATGGCCTGTACACGATGGCGTTCAAGCTCGAGTATCAGATGCGAACGCTGATCCAGGACCACCTGTCGCGGCTGTCGTTCTCGTTCTTCGACCGGGTTCAGTCCGGCCAGATAATCAGCCGCGCCAACAGCGACATCCGTTCGATCCAGATGTTCTTTGCCTTCGCCCCGTTGATGGCCGTGCAGTTGGTCAGCTTCGCCATGGCGTTGGTCATCATGTTCAGCATCGACGTCACGCTGACGCTGATCGCTCTGGCCACGATGCCCGGCGTCTACCTGGTGGGCCGACGCCTCCGAGACATCATGTTTCCCCAGTCGTGGATAGTCCAGGGACGCATGGCCGAGATTGCGTCGATCGTCGACGAGAACGTCAACGGCGTGCGCGTGGTCAAGTCTTTCGCGGCCGAGAGGCGCCAGATCGACGCACTGGCCCGGGCGGCCGAGCGGTTGCGGTGGGCCAACCTCGAACAGCAGCGGGCCCGCGCCAACCACAACCCCATCATCGAGAACCTGCCGCGTCTGGCGCTGGCGCTGGTGTTGCTGTACGGCGGGCTGCAGGTCATCGACGGCAACCTGTCCATCGGTGACCTGGTGGCGTTCAACGTGTACATCGTCGTCCTGCAGGCGCCGTTCCGGTTCCTGGGAATGATCATCATGTTGGCCCAGCGAGCCAAGGCGTCTGCCGAGCGCATCTTCGAGATCCTCGACGAGGCTCCCACGGTGGTCGAACGCCCAGGGGCCATCGACCTGATCGACCCCAAGGGCCGCATCGAGTTCCGGTCGGTCGGGTTCTCGTATGGCACCGAGACCATCGGTGGTGCCAGCGTGGCCGAGCCGGTGAAGGTGCTGGATGGCCTCGACCTCACCATCGAGCCTGGCGAA
Organism: Acidimicrobiales bacterium; assembly: GCA_041394185.1. Taxonomy (NCBI): domain Bacteria; kingdom Bacillati; phylum Actinomycetota; class Acidimicrobiia; order Acidimicrobiales; species Acidimicrobiales bacterium. Next base: position 45,924 of record JAWKIQ010000006.1, on the reverse strand, counting down.
CGGGTCGCCCTGGTGGGCGCAACCGGCAGCGGAAAGTCGACGATCCCCAGGTTGTTGCTGAGGTTCTACGACGCCACCGAGGGCTCGGTGCTGGTCGACGGGCAAGATGTCAAAGACCTCACGTTCAAGAGCCTCAGGGACACCGTGGGTCTGGTGCCTGACGAACCATTCCTGTTCTCGGCCAGCGTCCACGACAACATCGCGTACGCCAGGCCAGACGCCACGCGCGAACAAGTCGTCGAGGCGGCTCGTGCTGCACAGGCCGACGGGTTCATCAGCGCTCTCACGAACGGCTACGACACCGTCGTCGGCGAGCGGGGCTATGACCTGTCAGGCGGCCAGCGCCAGCGAATCGCCATCGCGCGGGTGCTGCTGGCAAACCCTCCGGTCGTGGTTCTCGACGACGCCACCAGCGCCATCGATGTGCAGGTCGAAGCCCAGATACACACGGCGCTGGAGGCCCTGCTCGAGGCCCGCACCACCATCATCATCGCCCACCGCCTTTCGACCATCGCGTTGGCCGACCGGGTTGCCCTCCTTGGTGACGGCAAGGTCATAGCCATCGGCACCCACCAGGCTCTGCTGGAAACCGAACCGCTGTACCGTGCGGTTCTCGACAGCGAAATCGAGGTCGCCTGATGGGCATGGGACCTCCCCCCGGGTCGCCGTTCGCGGGGCCCTCCGGAACCCAGACCTCGGCCGCGGCTGGGTTGCCGTTCGCAGGTGTGCCGGCCGAGTTGGAAGCCAAGGCCAACGAGATCCTCGAGCGCGAGCCCAAACACCCCGACCCTCAAATCGACTTCGACCCGGTTCACCCTGGACCGTCGCGTCTGTCGCTCACCCAGTTGTTCCGCGATCGCTGGGGTGCGGTGGCCATCGCTCTGCTGCTGCTCGTCGTCGAGACCGTCACCATGCAACTGGGGCCGATGCTGACCCAGATCGGCATCGACAAGGGCGTGACACCGGGCGACAAGCGAGCCTTGGTGATCGTGGTCATCGTCTACATCGCGGCAGTGGCGGTGAACGCGGTGGTCAACCGAGCCCGCATCATGTTCACCTCACGACTGGGCGAAGGTGTCATGTACAGCCTGCGCATCAGGGTGTTCAGCCACTTCCAGCGCCTGTCACTCGATTGGTACACCGAGTCCAAGGCCGGCGTGCTGATGAGCCGCATGACCAGCGACATCGACGCAATCACCCAGCTGGTCATCGACGGCTTCACCAACCTGTTCGTGCAGGCGCTGACCCTGATCGTGGTCACCGGCATCCTGTTCGCCTACGACCCGGTGTTGGCTGCGGTGGTCATCTTCGTAGTGGTGCCGCCCCTGCTGGCGCTGACGCTGTGGTTTCGCCGGGTCTCAGAGCGCGGCTACGACACGGTCAGGGACCGCATCGCCGAGGTGTTGGCCGACCTGTCCGAGAACCTCGCTGGCATCAGGGTGGTCACCGCTCTCAACCGCCGCCAGCGCAACGCTGAGATTCATCGCGAGATCGTGGGTAAGTACCGCGACGCCAACTTCTACACCACCAAGGTTGGAGCCATCTATGGTCCGTCGTCGGAGGCGGTGGGTGTGGTGGCCCAGGCGGTTGTGTTGGCCATCGGCGGCAAGGCGGTGCTCGACGGCCGACTCGAGCTGGGCGAGTTGGCGGCCTTCGTGCTGTATGTGACGGTGTTCTTCGCCCCCATTCAGCAGTTGGTGCAGTTGTACAACACCTATCAACAAGGCACGGCTGCCATGCGCAAGCTGGCAGAGGTGCTCGACACCGAGCCATCGGTCGCCGAGGTCCCCGATGCCTACGAGCTGCCACCCATCGAGGGTCGCATCGAGCTGCACGGCGTCACGTTCGGTTATGACCCCGCCAAACCCGTGCTGCGCGATGTCGATCTGGTGATCGAGGCAGGCCAGACCGTGGCCCTCGTCGGCGAGACCGGTGCCGGCAAGAGCACCATCGCCAAGCTGGTCGTGCGTTTCCATGACCCCCAGTCGGGAGCCATCACCATCGACGGGCACGATCTGTCGCGGGTGACCCTGCGATCTCTGCGGAGCCAACTGGGTGTTGTGCCCCAAGAGCCGTTCCTGTTCAACGGCACCATTCGCGACAATCTGGCCTTCGCCGACCCCGACGCTTCCGACGAGCGGCTGTTGCAGGCCGTCGAGCTGGTCGGGTTGTCCGAGCTGATCGACCAGTTGGGCGACGGCCTCGACTCGCTGGTGCACGAACGTGGGCTCTCGCTGTCCGCGGGCGAGCGTCAGCTGCTGGCGCTGGGACGGGCTTTCTTGGCGGGGCCGCGAGTGCTGGTGCTCGACGAAGCCACCAGCTCGCTCGACCTTCGTTCCGAAGCCCGAATCGAAGCTGCACTCGACAAGCTGCTAGAGGGGCGGACGGCGGTGATCATCGCCCACCGGCTGGCCACCGCCCGCAAAGCGGATCGCATCGCCGTCATCGCCGACGGCGGGGTGGTCGAGTTGGGCTCGCACGACGAGTTGGTGACCCAGGGCGGGCGCTATGCCGAGATGTTCGCGATGTGGCAGTCACATTCCTAGAGTTCATCTTCGCGAAAGGTGTTCCACCACTCACGCTGAGTAACGTTTCAGCCCTGAGATCGCTTCCACCCATGAATCTCGCGGTCACGGTGGTCACCGTCCGAAGTCTGCTAAACGAATGTAGTGGTGGAAACGACATCAGGCGGCAGCGCCGGTGACGAGTGAGCCTCAACTGACAAATCGTGCAACGCGACGCAGGCGCAGGACTCATCTCGACCTGTTGGGTTCGCTCCGAAGGGAGCTGGCCCAATCGGGAGTAGAAGACCTGACCGTCGGGTCGGTGACCGACCGAGCCGATGTAGCCGTGGGCACGTTCTACAACCACTTCGACGACAAGACGTCGGCGTTGGAGTCGTTAGCTCAAATCGAAGCCGAAGCGCTCGAGATCTCGGTGCTCGACATGATCGAACGCTCGAACGACCCGTCCCCGACGCTGCCACGCCTGGTCAACGCGATGGCGTTGTCGGTGATGCATCGCGCCGCCGTCGACCCCGTTTGGCTCGACGCCATAGCTGCTCTGGTCGACGCTCGCTATCTGCCGACGCCCGATGTCGTTCTGCAGGTTCATGACATCTTGTCCAGCGCCAACCCTGGCACCGCCCGCGAGGTGTGCGCCTGGCACACCAAAGCCTTGGCCGCGGTGGGATGTGAGCTGGTGCGGTCGTTGCGCTCGGGCGACCTGCCCCAGTCGCTCGAGGGCAGGATCGACCTGGTTCTGCCCTCGCTGCTGGGTGTCATCGGCTGTGCCGAGCCCACCGTCGAAGACGAGATCACGTGGGCCAAGAACCAGCCGATACCCACCGAGTGGCCCAGCACCGAATCGATCGTGGCCGCCCACGAGGGTTCAGCTGACAAGGCCTGAACCCTGCCTTTGATGTGAGACGCTGTGGGTGTGAACCAACCCTTCAGCGCGCCATCCGCACGCCTGACCGATGTCTCGGTCGTGTACGACTCGTCGGTAGTGCTCGGTCCAATCGACCTCGAAATCGAGCCGTCGTCACGCTGGGTCGTCCTGGGCCCAAACGGCTCGGGCAAGACCTCTCTGGTGCGCATCCTGACGCTGTATCGCTACCCGAGCACCGGAACGGTCGAGGTGCTGGGCGAACGGTGGGGCCAGACCGATGTGCGAGAGCTGCGAAAGCGCATCGGGGTCGTCAGCTCGGCGTTTCGCGAACAGCTCCGCCCCGACATCAGTGCGTCCGACGTGGTCATGACGGCCAAGAACGCCGCCCTCGAGCCGTGGTGGCATTCCTATGACCTCGAAGACAAGAAGCGGGCTGTTCAGTGTTTGGCTCAGCTGGGCTGCGAGCAATTCGCCGAGCGCCAGTTCGGTTCGCTGTCGTCTGGCGAGATGCAACGGGTGCTGCTTGCCCGCACGCTGATGACCAGCCCTGGCCTGCTGGTTCTCGACGAGGCCGCTGCGGGTCTCGACCTCGCCGGACGCGAGCAGCTGGTCGACAGCCTCGGCTCGTTGGCTTCAGACCCCGCGACTCCGGCGATGGTGATGATCACCCATCACACCGACGAGATTCCGCCGGGGTTCACCCACGCTCTCATGCTGCGCAACGGCAAGCCCATCGCAAGTGGTCCGATCGAGCAGGTGATGAACGCCGAAAACCTGTCGGCCACCTTTGGTCTCGATCTCGAGCTCGAGACACGCCGTGGTAGGTACTTTGCGTTTGCCAGCGGCAGCACCCGCTGAGCAGCTGCGTCATCCGAGGCCCAGCGGCGCAAGACCCTGTTCGGCCAACTCGGCATCGCGGTCGGCCAACTGGCGCAGCAACGGGTAGGGGTTCACCGCCCTGCCTCCACCCGGGTGAACCTGTATGTGGAGGTGTGGCGGGGTGTTGATGGCGTTGCCGGTGTTGCCCACATATCCCAGTTCGGTTCCGGCTTCGACGAACTGACCCTCGGTCACGTCGGCGAACCCTGACAAGTGGGCGTAGTAATAGTGGGTTCCAGATTCGCCGATCAGCCACAGCCGCAGGCCACCCAGGCGGATCTCGCCGATGCGCACGACGATGCCCCTCTCGGTCGCCACCAGCGGGGTGCCTGCGGGGGCGAACACATCGGTTCCCTGGTGCCGGTGGGCATCTGGGGTTCCGTACATCCGCGGAGCCAGGAACGTGTCGACGAAGTTGTAGTCGCCGGCCACCGGGAACACGACGTCGTCGGGCAACGCGGCCAGGCGCTCCAGCTCGGCGGCGGTCGCTTCGGCGGTCTGCAACGCATCGAGCCGCTTGGCGCGCAGCTCGGCCAGAACGGCCTCGGCCTGGATGCGACTTTCGGCGAGCGCCTCGACGTCGACAGCAAGTTCGGTTGCGAGGTAGGCGTCCAGGACCCTCTGCTCGGATGCTGCGAAGACCGAGTCGAGCAAGATGGTGCGCCCCACGGCGTCCAGCACCGACGATCCGTCGAACTCGACCCTGCTGCGAACCGGACCTATCGCGTAGAGCGTGGCCAACTGCAGGTCCAGCACGTCCTTGGCATCGCGATACTCGTCGATCGATTCTCGGTGCTCGAATTGGATTGTGTCCAGCTCGGACCCAGCAACCTGGACATTGGCTGCCATCGAGATGAGATCGTCGTCGGCCACCAGCAGAGCCGACAGGGCCTCGGCGTCCCCGGCTTGTGCGGCCTCGACCCTCTCAGCGGCGCGGGCCTGCACAAAGGCGCGTATGTCGACGGCGGCTCGTTCGCCGGTGTTTGCGGCTTGAGCTTCGGCCGCGGGTGTCACGGCGTCGTTGGCCTCGGCCTGTTGGCCGTCGTCTGCTGCCGTGCTTGCGGTCTGTGCGGCGAACGTCAGCGGCAGTACCAGCAGCCAGAGCGCGCGTCGATGCGACTTGGAGGTCACCTGATGTCAATTCGACCGGCACCGATGCCAGATAACCGTGGGCGGTCGAAACCGCCGCGAAAGGCGGTCGGCTAAGGAGCGCACGACGCGGCGAAGGCGTCGAGACTGTCGATGGCGCTCGAGGCGACATCGCTCTCCAGCTCGTACAGCGCCACCTGCTCGTCGGTGCTGAACTGGGTTTGGGCAGCCAACAGGTCGTAGTCGGCGCGCGACACGGCCGAGCCGTACACCTCGACCGCCGCCGTCACGGTCGCGACGTCGCCTTGAAGGTCGGCGGGAGCCCAGTCAGCCAAAACGCCCAGTAGATTCTCGCTCGCCTCGACATCTGAGCGCAGCTGAGACGGGGTGGGGAGGCTGCTGCGGTGGCGCAGCCGGTCCAGCACCGACGACAGCTCGGTTGCCGCAGCACAGGTCGATGCCTCGTCTGGAGCATCTGAAGCGCCCGAACAACTGCCGGCGACCGTCGCCAACACGACGGCCAGCGCCACTAAGGCGGTCCGGGTGCTGAAAGCGTTCGTCACGGCACACACTGTGACAGATCGGAAGCGCGGTTTACACGCGGATTACCCGCCCAAACCCGTGCCGAGTAGCCACCTTTTGTGGCAATACAAAACCACCTAGGGTGGCGCCGTGCTGGATGAAATGCCGGCCTCGACCCCCATGATGTTCGAGGCGGCCACCGACGACCTGTCGCGCCCGATGGTGGTTCGCGGCGAGCCCTCGTGGACGGTGCTGTTCGACGCCGAGATCGATCGGTTCGCCAACCCTGCCTGCACCAGCACCGATGATGGCGACGACTCCGAGGTCTTGGTGCGGGCCAGTCGACACCGGACGCTCAACCTTTCCATCCACCAGGTCGCATCGGCTTCATCGGCGGCCGTGTTCGCCCCCGGCGATCTGCGCAAGGTGACCAACAGATCACGGCTGCCGACGGCGACAATCGATCGCCTGGCCTCCGACACCAGCTCGCACGAAGACTTGGCGTCCTCGGTGCGAGTACACCTCTCGCTCGAGCCGCACAATGCGACATTGCACCCTGGCGACACATTGTTCGTTCCCGCAGGGTGGTGGGTGCTGCATGCCTACGACCCCGCCAGCTGGGCCGTCAGGGCTGCGTGGTCGACCCAGGGGTCTTCGCGCCGGCTCCTGAGCCTGTTGCGCATGACCAGGCCATGACCTGGGCCAACATGTAGCGATGCAGCCCAAACCCATCAACGTCTTCCACATCAGCACGCCGCAGGCCTGGCAGCAGGCACAACTCGAAGGTGTGTATACCCACCCATCTCTCGAGGCCGAGGGGTTCATCCACATGTCGACGCGCGACGAACTGCTGGCCACGACCGAGCGCCACTATGCAGGCGTCGTGGGGCTCATTCTGCTCGAGGTCGACACCTCGGCACTGCCAGATGGGGCATTGGTGTGGGAGATGGCCCCAACCGTGGGACGCGAGTTCCCCCACAGCTACGGCCCCATCCCCACATCGGCCGTCGTCGCGGTTCACCCGTGGGACGCTGACGCGTCCGGTGGGCGCCAACTTCCGCCCGAACACCGCTCGTGACGCCCGAGCCAACGCCTCACTCGCTCGGGTCGTCCCACCTCGTCGAGATCGATTCGGTTGCGCATCTGAGCGAGGTGCTCGACGCCCGCTCCGATCTGCACGACGTGGTGGTGCAGGGGCTGGATCTCACCCCGTTTGCCAGCGCCCTCACACAACGGCATCTGGGCGGACTGGTCCTCATTGGCTGCACCATCCCTCAGAACTTGCACGCCGTGTTGCTCGATGCGGGCGCAGTCGTGTTTCCCGCACTTCCCGACAAACCCTTCGCCACCTGCCGCCACAGCCTCTATTCGGTCGACGACCTGTACGGCGGCTTCGACCCCGACGACCCGGGTACCTACGCCCAGACCTTCGACGCCCGGGTCTATCGCCACTGGGTAGACACCGGCCGATCGACGGGCGCCGACATCGTTGAAACCCTGGCCAGGCGCCTTCACGACCATTCGATGACCGACGCCTTGGCCGAGTTCGCCCAAGGACGGCGCATCGCGGCGGTCATGGGCGGCCACGGCCTGCATCGCACGACCGAACAGTTCGCCGCCGTCGCCCGGATTTCGAGGGCCCTGTCCCGGCGGGGCATCACGATGGCTTCAGGCGGCGGGCCGGGCGCCATGGAGGCCACCCACCTGGGCGCCTATCTGGCACCGATGCCAGACGAAGCCCTGTCCGAGGCTCTGGGTCTTCTGGCCGTCGCCCCCTACTTCGATCCGGCGGATCTTTGGCTGGCTGCGGCGTTTCGAGTCCGCCATCAGCTCGCATCGGCGGCGACCGGGCCCGAGGTTCACAGCATCGCCATCCCGACCTGGCTCTATGGGCACGAGCCACCGAACGCCTTCGCCTCACACGTCGCCAAGTATTTCGCCAACTCGGTGCGAGAAGATGGCCTGGTCACAATCGCCACCCACGGCATCGTGTTCACCCCCGGTTCGGCAGGAACCGTGCAGGAGGTGTTCCAGGATGCGACCCAGAACCACTACGAGACCGTCGGCGAACCGAGCCCCATGGTGTTCCTGGGTCGGCGCTTTTGGACCCGCGACGTGCCGGTGATCGATGTCCTACGAGCCGTTGGAGCGGGCCGGCGCTGGCTGGACCTGATCGTCATCACCGACGACGAACAGGAAGCGATCGAGGCCATCGCCGACCACAGCCGCGACGCCACCTAGCGCCAGGGCAGGCGGCGTCGGCTGGATGATGGCCAGTCAGACTGGCTTGCCAGTCGTTGTTGGACGCGGACACCCGGCCACTAACCGGGTCGTGTGGTTTGGCTCGGTGGTTTGCCGGCCGGTTTTCGTTGTCGTGGTGGTGGTTTGGTCCATTCGCTGATGACGGTGCCGTGGCTGTCCTCGAGTCGCCAGTGGTCCGGTGTGTCTCCCATGAACAATCGGTTGCCGTTTTGGTGGAGCCGGTCGTGGTGGTGTGGGCATAACAGCGCCAGGTTGTCGAGGTCGGTCGTTCCGCCGTGTTCGCGATGATGCAGATGATGGGCCTCACAGCGTGAGGCTTCGCTGTTGCAGTGCCACCACCTGCATGTGCCATCGCGGATGGCCAGGGCCAGCTTCTGTGTTGGTGTGGCGTACTCGACGTCATATGCCAGATCCAACAGCCGCCTGTCCGCCTGCTGAAACCAAGCATTGATCTGAGCCCTGCACAGCATCGAACGTGCGATAGATGCCGGCACCTGGGCGCCGTCGATCGTGTAGGCCAGCCCATCCGGCCTGTCGAGTTGGTCGATGTCGACAATCAGGTTCACACAACCCCTGGCCCGTTCCGTGGCCGCTGTGGCGGTGGTGGCTGGTAGGAGTCCGTCTGTGAGCATGCTTGCGATCACGTCAGCACCGCGTTGCTGGTGTGATCTGCGCTTTCGGGGGTCTGTGATGGTGCGCATGTCGTGATGGAACGCGGCACGCTCACGGCGGTCGTATTCGGCTTTCAACGCCGCACCTGTGACTGGGTCGAGGGTTGCGGTGAACCAGATCATGTCGTCACCGTCGATCCCACACGACCCTCGCCTGCGCCTGCGTTGACGCGCTAGGCGTTCTTCAGGGTCGTCGCGGGTTTGTTCGCGTTCGGCCTCACGAACCGCCGCCCTGGTCTCGTCAGCCGACTGGCCCATCGCATCTGCCAGCAGTCGGGTTTTGATGCCGTCGGCTAGGTCGGTGTTGGTCAGGTAGTCGGCTTGTTCGGAGTTGATCTCCCCGGCTTCCAACGCCTCGGCCACATCGGGATTGGCTGTCAGTCGCTGTGACCTGGCTTCGGCCTCACGCTGGGCCCTACGCGACGGCGCAGGCGGCCCAGGATCGGGTGCACCCTGGGACTCCGACCCCGAACCAGCTTCTGGGCCAGGTTCTTTGCCCTTGCGGTTCGCAGCACGCTGACGGGCCTTGGTCAGAGCGGTCAACAAACGGGCTTCGTGACCGTCCAAACGGGCACGCACACGACGAACACCACCGAGCTCGGCCTCGAGCCCGGCCACATCCATCACCTCTAGTTGCTCGGCGCCGCTAAGCACCACCCGCACCTCTGTCACGCCACAAACCCTAAACAGGGGGTGGGACACCCAACCCAGCGTCAACCCCACAACAGAACAAAAACCCCAGTTGTCGCTAAGAGCCGGACGCGAAGACCCACAAACCAGCCGCTGCCGGGTAGTGGTGCCGGGGCCCGCAACCCCTCGGACGAGGTTCAGCTGAACAAAGCGCTCTCCAAGAACGCGGCAACACCGTCCAGGTCGTTCGACGCGGTGACATGGTCTGCGATCGACTTGGTGACCTCACCTGCGTTTCCCATCGCCACACCGGTTCCCGCCCACGTAAGCATCTCGTGATCGTTGACCTCATCGCCGAACACCACACACGATCGGCTCTCGATTCCCAGGTGTTGCGCCAGCCACGCCAGGGCCGATGCCTTCGACACCCCTGGGGCCCCGATCTCGACGAACGGCAGTCCCGAGTGGGCGACCCGCAGACCGTCGGCCACCACACCCAACGCGTCGACCAGCACTGCGACCAGGTCGTGGGGGTCGATGGCGCTGTCGACGGCGATCATCTTTCGCACCGCACGGGGCGCCAGCGCCAGGAGAGCCGCCAACCCGTCCTCGGCCGGATCATCCAGCTTGCGCAAGCTCATGAAGCGCTCGAAACCTCGCTCCCAAATGAGCGATCCGTCGGCCAGGTCGAAGCCCAGCCGCACCGACGGCAGGGTCGCGCGAACGCGCGACGCAGCTGCGACGATGGCCGGGGTTTCGACCAACGAATCAAGGCAGACGACACCAGTGCGGCGATCGACCACCAGCGAACCGTTGGCGCAAGCCAGGTAGCTCATCGACGGCACCATGTCGGCGATGGGCTGTGCCAGTTCGAGCGAGCGACCTGTAGCGCCCACCACCACCCAGCCCATGTCGGCGGCCAGATCGAGCGCGGCGTTGGTTCGCTCTGACACGGTGCGATCCGATCGCAGCAGGGTGCCGTCGAAGTCGAGGCCTATCAACCCGAGCATGGGGGGCAACACTATCCAGAGGTGGGTGCAACCCCGCTGGTTTGGGCCACGGGTTCGGCCAGCCCATCGACCACCACCATCGGGCCCTCCACCGTCGAGCCGTTCCAACCGAAGAACATGATGTCGGCCGCGCAGATAGCGGTGGGGTTGGTCCCGCACGCGATCTCGCCGGCCGAGATGGGGTTTGGTGCCCGCACATCGCGAGCCGCCGACAGATCTCCGCCCGAACGGTCGAGGGTTTGGGTGAGCCTGGTTCCCACCAGCCAGCCTCGAATGGCAAGCGGGTCATCGACCAGTACCGGGTCGTACTGCAGCAGCACCTGGTTGGCCAGCTCGTAGCCGGCCCGCAACTCGGAGTTGACGAAGTCGAGCAGGCGCGGCTCGATCAACTCGAATGCAACGGTGTCATCCATCATGAGATCGCCGTAGTTGTCCAACACCGCCGGTGTGGTGCACCCGGTGCCCCAGATCACAGGTGTTGTCACGCCGAAGTGGCGCCGCGACGCTGCGATGGCCCCGCACGACCTCGTGCTGGTGGCCACCAGCCAAGCCTCACCTAATTCGACGGAGGCCGCGGCAACCACGCCGGTTGCGTCTGTGGTGTTTGGCGGGACCTCGACAAAGGCAGCGACGATGCCGGCGTCCTGCAGAACCGGCCGGGTGAATCGGTTGATCAGCTCGCGCGACACGTCGCTGGCGTCGTGCAGCACGACCACGCTGGTCAATTGTCTGTCCGCCGCCAGCGCGGCGAGAGCAGCGTGAGCAGCTGGCGGACCGCCGATGTCCAAACCCGCATTGCCGGCGTCGGCATCGACAGCCCGAACGGCGACACCTCCCAGAACTGGTAGGCCCGACGCTTCGATGACGGGCAGCGACAGATCCGAATAGAGGTCGACGCCGTGCACCAGAGCGGTGTTCGTCTGGACGAGCTCATCCGCGCATGCGATGGTCGACACCTCGTCGGTGGGCGCACACGAGTCCAGCGCTATCTGCCTCTTGCCCGAAGCTGCTGCCGTGTAGTTCCACCACTCGACTGCAGCTTCTACACCCAACCGGAACGCCTCGTACGAGCCCGAGGCGCTGGCCTCGGTGTTCAACAGTCCGATCTTCCACGGCGGCGGACCGACGAACGTGGTGGTCGGTTGGGCGGTCGTGGAAGAAACCGGTGCTGTAGACGGGGTCGTCACCGCCGTGGTCGTCGGCGCAGCGGTGGTGGTCGACCGGGGCACCTCCGTCGTAGGCTCTGGCCGTGTCGTCGATGTCCTTGCCGGAGGCTGTGTAGATGTCGACAGCGAGCCGAGCAGGTCCGACGATGCACCGGCGCGCGCCGGGTCGTCTGGACTCAGCTGGGTGGTGACCAGCTCGATGTCTGCTCCGTCTTGCGAGGTGCCGCTGGCCGAGGAGGTGCACGCGGGCGCCACCAACGCAATCGCTGCACACACGGCAGCTAGCGCGTTCAGACGATGGCGGTTCATGCGTTGTCGGTCGACCGTGGGTCTGGCGGCTGAACCGGTTGTGCCCGCCATGCTCGACAAGAACTGAAGCCGAACCCTCGTCGGTCGACACTCTCACAAGCGACCGTCCGGCGCGGGGAGGCACCACAGATGACCACGACAGCAACCAGCACCAGCTCGGCCGATCGGGCCTGGGTTGCGCTGCGCATAGTCGACGTCTTGAGATCGGCCGGTATCGACGCGTACTTCGACGCCGGCAAGGTCCACACCGGCGCCGAACTGATCGACGTCGACTCATTGCTTCCTCACCTGGCTCGCACAGACCGAGCCGCGTGGCCATCGGCGGTCCAGCAATACGCCACAGGGGTTGCGGCACGCCTGACCGAACGCAGTACCCAGCCGTCTTCACCGCTGGGTCGCCTGGTCGTCGAAGATGTGGTTCGCTCGCAGCGCAACTCTTCGCCCTCAACCTCGCTGGCCGCCGCCCTCGGTGTCACGCCCCGCAAGGCCTCGCCGATCAGCTCCGGACGCCTCGACCTGTCACCTGCGCCAAACCCGACGCCAGCCCGTCGGCCGGCGACCCCCACAGCGCCGCAGGCGCCCGCCGCCCCGCCTGCACACCAGCCGCCGTTGAGCATCGCCGACGCGCCAACGCCCCGCATCATCGTCAACCCGGCGGCCGGGCCGGGGTACGACCTCGCCGAGCTCGAACGAGCCCTCGAAACGCTGTCGGTGCGAGTTGTGTCGAGCGACATGACCAAGGGCATCCCCGCAGAAGCCCTCGGTCCATCGGCGATCCCGGGCACCGTGACCGCACTGACGCTGGGCGGAAACGACTGGGTCACGACCTCACACCTCGACAGGTGGCGGATCGATCGCGACATCGCCGAGGCGATGGCCGAGGGACGAATCCGCGACGCTTGCCGGCCCGATGTCGACTTGGTGCTGGTCGATTCGACCAGCCGGGTGTTCGTTCTCGAATCAGACCTTCCCGAGATCGGGGCGGCGTTGGCGTACCTGGAACTGCATGTACCGCTTCGTCCCGGCGAGACAGCCCTTATCGCCACCGGTGGCGAGCACGTCGCCATCGTCTCGTTGGGCGACACCCCGACCAAGGCTGCGTTGGCCGCCCTGGTCGACAGCGCCGTTGGTGAACATGCCAAGCGGCCTGGTCGGCTGCGCCCCGCCCTCTACAGGTGGGAGCCCGAAGGCCGCATAAGTCTTGTTGCCGACGACCTCGACACGGCCGCCGGTCGACTGGCGGTTCGCGCCCTCGTCCGTACAGCGGAGCCTTCCGAGCTGTAACGTCGACCCGATGTTGATCGTCGGGTTGACCGGAGGAATCGGGGCGGGCAAGTCGACCGTCGCAGAAGCGCTTGCGCGGCGTGGCGCCGTGGTGATCGATGTCGATGGCCTGGGCCGTCAGATCATCGGCCATGGTGGATCTGCGGTGGAAGAGGTCGTCGCCCGATTTGGCGAACAGGTTCGCAGCTCGGCCGGCGACATCGACAGGGCGGCCCTGGCTTCCATCGTTTTCAGCGACTCGCAGGCGCTTGCCGATCTCAACGCCATCAGCCATCCGCGCATCAACGAACTCATCGACTCGACCGTCGATCGGTTGCCTGGTGATTCGATCGTGGTGCTCGAGATGGCGGTGTTGGTCGAAAGCACCCTCGGCTGGGACAACCGGCACCGATATGAGGTCGTGGTTGTGGTCGAGGCGCCCGTCGAAGTTCGTGTTTCGCGCCTATTGGGGCGGGGAATGTCGACCGAAGACGCAAGGGCCCGTATCGAGAGCCAGGTCTCAGACGAAGAGCGCCGTGCCGTGGCCAACTATGTCATCGGAAACATCGGCACCGTCGACGATCTGTCGCACTCGGTCGGCGAACTCTGGTCTGAGCTGCAGCGCCTGCACGCCGAGAAGATGGGGTGAGCCGCGTTGGATAACCGCCAGGTCGCAACCCTCGCCGCCATTCTGGTGGCCGCCCTGATCGGCCTCGTGGTGGTGGTCAACCTGACCGGCGACGACGAGCCGCCGACGTCGACCACCACGTCGTCGACGTCTTCCACGACCACTCCGACCACCGCCGACACCTCACCCAGCACCACCGTGCCGGCCGACCTCGGCGACCGGGTGTTGGCCCAGCTGGCCGCCCGCACTGCCGACTCGACCGAACGGGCCCGCAGCCTGGCTGCGCCGGGTTCGCCGGCCGAAGCCTATTTCTTGCACCAGGTGGCCGCCCTGTCGATCGTGGGCGACCAGCCGGTCGCCCGCCTCGAGGGAAGCGAGCCCTGGAGGGTCTGCGACCAGGTCGACGGCGGAGCGAGGTGTCGCACCTTCGATGCTTTGACCACCGACGCCGACGGTCGCCTGTTCTCGTTCGAAATCGACGGTCGCTCCATCGAAGGACGCCTGGTCGTCGACGGATACACGGTCTCCGACGGCGGCGTGACCGTGTCGTTGGTTTCGGCCTATCGCACCATCCCAGACGACTCGATGGTCGTGATCGTCGAGATAGAGAACGGCCGCAGCGACGGCATCATCGCGAACGGCTTCGCTGCTGTTTACAGCGATCCGACATTGGGCGACTTCGAGGTCGCCAGTTCGGTGGGCCTGGACGCAATCGCCGGCGGTGGCAGTGCGCGCATGCTGTTCGTGTTCGATGGCGGCGACATCGCCGGCGATCTGGTGCTGCCGTTCACGTCGGACGACTTCACCGAATCGTTCCAGATCACCCTCACGGCAGCAACGCCGTGACTATGGCGTAACCCTCAGCCAAGGCTGCCCGGCGCCACCTCTGCAACGGTGCCGGTGGCTGGGGCTTCGTCCAGCCGCGCCACCCTGATGGTCGCCTGCCGGCCGAGCAACCTGGTTTCGAGAGCCTCGATGAGACGCGAGACACCCAGCGGCTCAGACGTGGCAGCCAGGTCGACAGTCACCGAGCGAGGCGTGGCTGCGGCTGCCACCAAGGTCACCGAATGGCGTGGCCCGATCCATGCCTCGACCAACTCGGCCGCGATGACCTCGGGATCTGCCGAGCCGCCCACGCCCAACCGTTGAACCCACTGCACCGACAGGTTGACCTCTCCGCCTACCGCCAGACCGACCTGCTCGGCCAGCGCCGCGGTCGCCTGGGGTGCCGTCGGCCCCGCTATTTCGAGCACGACCTCACCCCCGGCTGCGTCGATGCCCAGCAGCTCGTAGCCCTCGCCGTACTCGGCGCTGAGCCATGAGGTGACCACCGGATCGACTCGCTCGCTGGTGCTCAGCGAGTCTTCGGCGCTCTGCCCCGCCAAGGCCAGCCCCAGCGACTGCTCGGACCATCTGACCGCAACATCGGTGTCGCTGCCCAGCAGGGGCTCGAGGCTGGTGCGCAGGTCGAAGGCCCTGGGCGGCGAGTCCGGACCGATCAGGTCGACGGTCACGTTTGCGCCATCGATGGTGATGTCGTCGATGATCAGCTCGGCATCGCCGAGCCAGGCCTCGGTTGCAGACCTGACCTCGGAGCGGCGCTGGGCATCCTCGACCGCCGACGCCGACCTGGCCGCCAGCGGCACGAAGATGGCGAAGAAGGCCACCACCACCAGGGCCACCACCGCAGAAACGGCCGGATGCCTGGTGACGAGCTTGATGGTGGGCACCACTCCGGTGGCGAACAACACGCCCATCGAAACCACGACGATGGCCACCAGGTTGGTCAGGTACAGCAACAGTGCACCCGACGCCAGGTCGGTCTCGCCGGCCTGCAATGTGATGCCGACCGCCGCCAACGGAGGCACCAGGGCCACCGCGACTGCAACGCCGGGCAGCGAGGTCGACAACTCTTCGCGCGCCGTTGCATAGGCGCCCGCAGCACCAGCTGCCACCGCCACGACGAAGTCCTTCACGTCTGGCGCCGTGCGGCTGGTCACCTCGCTCTGCAGCTCGAAGTCGGGCAACACCCAGGCCAGGAAGACCGACAGCAGAATCGACCCCAACGTGCTGACCACCACGACAATTCCCGCCCTTGCCATCCGCTGCGGAAGGCCAAGAGCACACGCCGTGGCGAAGGTCATGATTGGCGTCATCAAAGGAGCGACCAGCATGGCGCCGATCACCACGGCCGCCGAGTTGGCGGCCAACCCCACGGCGGCGATGGTCACCGACAACATCAGCATCACGCCATAGCGCAGCAAGGCCCCGCGCCCTTCGCGAGGCAGCAGGCGGCTCATGACAGCGCGCCGCTCGGCGGGGCTGAAGCGGCCGTCGGTGAGGGCCTCTTCGATTATTGCGTCGAGTCGCCTCGTGTCGGTGAGCGGATCGGTCACAGCACAGAAGGTAGCGCCCGGATGGTTGGTGTGGTCGGCGTCGGGCGCATGTACGAACAGCCCCGAGGCCGATAAGTTGCGGTCGATGCCGTCTGCCCAGCACCAGCCGCCGGGACGAGTTGCCGTTCGCGCCGCCGAGCGTTCGTCTGGGCGCGCCGGTCCTCTGGCCCGCATGCAGGCGGTTCTGGTGCTGATCATCGCCGCGGCACCGCTGACGGCCTCAGGGCACTATTTCGCGAACCGGGTCACTGGTCACGGCGGCAGCGCCGGCGTTGCGAGCTTGTTGTGGCTTCCGGTGTTCACAGCCATCGGTCTGGGCCTGGTCGCCGCCGGGCTTGCCGCTCTGGCTCCCGGCTGGCATCGGTCTGGCACCCGCACGACAGTTGCCATGCTGGCCGTGGGCCTCATAGCTGCGACCACCGATTGGATGCGCCTCGTCGGGTCTCGCACCGGAATGGCACTCAACGCCGCCGGCGCAGGGGTTGCCATGGCCTGCCTGCTCGGAGCCGTGGCCAGGCGGCGGGCCGAAACCACACGGATTGCACCTCGTAACAGCGAGCTTGTTCTCGAATGGTTCGGCTCTCTGTTGGTCTTCGGCGCTGCCTTGGCGCTGGTGCTGCCCCACACGGTTTCGATACATGGCGTCCAGAACGATTGCTCACCCATGTGGGCGATACTCGAGACACGCTGCTGGAATCCCGACACGCCATGGTGGCCGCTGCCGGTGGCCGCAGCGGTGATGGGTTTGACCACCCTTGCCATCGTCAGGTCGGCTCCTGTCACCCGCTGAGCTTGACAAGGGCGGCCCAGCGGACGATAGGTCCCCTGTGGGCTTTACTCTCGACGCGAGGGCAAAGGGCGGCCCGCGTGACCGACGAACGGAGACTTGTCAGTGAATTCCAAGCGAGTGGTGGTCGTTGGCCAGGGTTATGTTGGACTGCCCCTGGCCATGTTGGCCATCGAAAAGGGCCATCAGGTCGTCGGATATGACGTAGACAAGGTCCGCGTCGAGGCACTGGCGCGGGGCGAGTCGTTCGTCGAGGACATCTCCGATCAGGAGGTGGCAGACGCTCTCGCCAGCGGCAGGTACCAGGCCACCACAGATTCCGATCTGCTCAGCGGGTTCGACGTGATCGTCATCACGGTTCCGACGCCGCTGCGCGAGACACTTCCGGACCTCTCCTACGTCGAGGCCGCAACCCGCACGCTGGCACAGCACCTTCGCCCCGGTGCAACCGTGATTCTCGAGTCGACGACCTACCCAGGCACGACCGAGGAGATGCTCGGCATAGGTCTCGAGACCATGACCGGCCTCGTCGCCGGCAAGGACTTCCACCTCGGTTTCAGCCCCGAACGGATCGACCCCGGCAACAAGAGGTTCGGCCTGCGCAACACGCCCAAGGTGGTTTCTGGCGTCAACGAGTCTTCGCTGGCCGCGGTCAAGGAGTTCTACGACTCGGTTCTGGACACTGATGCCGAGGGCAATCCGATAACGGTGCCGGTGTCGAGCCCCAAAGAGGCCGAGCTGGCAAAGCTGCTCGAGAACACCTTCCGCCATGTGAACATCGCCCTGGTGAACGAGTTGGCGATGTTCGGGCACGACCTGGGCATCAACGTCTGGGAGGCCATCAACGCCGCCGCCACCAAACCGTTCGGATACATGAAGTTCACGCCAGGTCCTGGTGTGGGCGGGCACTGTCTGCCGATCGACCCTTCCTATCTGTCGTGGCAGGTCCGGCGTCGGCTCGGGCGGTCGTTCCGGTTCGTCGAGTTGGCAAACGACATCAACGAGCACATGCCCGACTATGTGGTGTCTCGGCTCGTCTATGCCCTCAACGAGCGATCGCTCGCGTTGAAAGGATCGCGACTGCTGCTGCTCGGCCTGACCTATAAGGCCAACACCAGCGACGCTCGCGAGTCACCTGCCATCGCGGTAGCCGAACTGCTGCTGAAGCTGGGCGCCGACGTTCGAGCTGCCGACCCTTATCTCAGCGAGGCACACCGACTCGATCCCGCGATCACGTTGGTCGAGCTGAACGACGACGAGTTGCACAGTGCCGATGCCGTCGTGCTGCTCACCGATCACGATGCGTTCGATCTCGACCACATTGCAGCAACGGCTGCGTACGTGCTCGACACCCGCAACAAGATGAGCGGCGAATCGGTCGACCTGTTGTGACCCAGGGCGTGCGGCCCCACGCCAGAGTCCGGGATTATTCGGCATCCAACCGTTGAGCTAGGCTCGCATTGAGCGGCCATCCGTTAACACCGGGTGGTCAGCGAACACGTTTGGAGTGGGTCAATGGTGGAACCTCTCGGCACCCCGGATGTCGGCGACTTGCGGTCGGTTGTGGTCGCGAGCCAACGCGATCTACATCCCAAAGTGGCGCGTTGCTGTGGTTATGAGTTCGAGGACACCATCGCCGAGATCGAGGGCGCTGCCTTCGTCACCGCCAGACACAGCGCGGTCTCCAAGTTCTCGCCCCACGGCCACTTGACCGACCACCTGACACGGCACGTCAGGGCTGCGAGTCATTTCAACCTCGGTCTGCGCCGTCACCACTTGGCCGATGAAGCATCGCTGTTCTTTGCCCAGTTCCAGTTCGGCAAGGACCTCGTCAGCCTGAAAGCCCTGGGACCCTGGCGCTCCAGGAGCACAGCGGCCGTGGCTCTGGTCGAGGAGGTCTGGCCGGGCTACGCACGCAAGCACTGGCGCCAGTTCCGTCCCCTTCGCGATTTCGACCACATCTTTCTCGAGTGTGCCGCCTCTACGCAGATCGTCGAAGAGATCACAGGCGTGCCGACCTCATATGTCCCGCCCGGCGTCGATGCGTTGCGGTTCGCTCCTACCGATCTGCTGGCAGAGCGCCCGATCGACATGACGTGGATCGGGCGACGTTCGGCACCCACCCACGGGGCGCTGATGACCGCGGCCGAGCGAGGCGAGATCTTCTACTACTACGACTCGATCTGGGAAACCTCTGTGCGCTCGGCCCGAGAGCACAGAATCGGTCTGGCCAACCTGCTCAAGAGGTCCCGCTACTTCATGGCGAACACCGCCAAGTTCAACGACGCCAGGGCCGACTCCGAAGAGATCGGCTTCCGGTTCTTCGAGGGTGCTGCGGCGGGCACGGTCATGATCGGTACGCCGCCTCGCACGCCCTACTGGGACGAACTCTTCGGCTGGGAGGACTCGATCTTCCGCCTGCCCTATCACAGCGAAGACGTGCTGGACCTGATGGCCGAGCTCGACGCGCAGCCCGAGCGCATCGAGGCAGCAAGGCGCCGCAACATCGCCTTTTCGATGCTGCGCCACGATTGGGTACATCGGTGGGAGACGATCCTGTCTTCGGTGGGGCTCGACCTGAACCCAGCAGGAATCGCGCGCAAGCGCGAACTACACCGAAGGGCGGCCGAACTGCTCAGCGGCAGTGTCAGTGCCTCGACGCCGGCAGCTGCAGCTGCTGCCAGCTGAGCATCCCCGCGACCGCCTGTGGCTCAGGCGTCCAGGCCCAGGGTTTCCAGAGCGCCAGCCCGGTCGGGCTCGAAACCGGGCGTGTCTCGGCACAACTCGACCATCACCCCGCTGGGGTCCAGGAAGTACACCGAGTGACACCAGCCGTGGTCCAGGTCCATCACCGGCAATATGCCCTCGGCGGCCATGGCGGCCTTGACCTGGTCCTGCTTTTCAGCGGTGGCCCCGAACGCGCAGTGGTTGACCCAGAACGGCAGGCCGACGGCCTCGGAGACGTTGGTCGAATAGTCAGCGGTTTCGCCCACCCCGTTCACCTCGAAGAATGCGATGCAGGCTCCGTTGCCCGCATCGAAGAACAGGTGCTTCAGGCCCGCACTGCCGCTTTGTTGCACCTCGGAGTAGACCAGCGGGAAGCCCATCAGGTCTTCGTAGAAGTGCCTGGTGGCCTCGATGTCGCGTGTCGCGTATGCGACGTGGTGCACTCCGCTGGTTGCCATATTCGCCCCCGCTGTCCGTATGCCTGGCGTACGTTGATGGCCCGATGGCTAGACACCCAACCCACCAGGCGCTCATCCTCGACTTCGATGGCACCATAATCGACACCGAGTGGCCCGGTTATGCGGCGTTCCAGCGGCTCCACGACGAGCTGGGCCTGCCGCCCATTCCCCTGGTTCGTTGGCAGTCGACCATCGGGTTGGCCGACGACGCCGTGCCCATCGACTTCTTTGCCGAGCTGATGAGTCAGCTGCCAGACGCAGACCCGGCCGAGATCACCAATAAACGGCGTCGCTACCGCGACGAGTACGTCGGGGCCGAGCAGGTTCGGCCAGGAATCATCGAGTGGGTGAACCACGCCCGAGATCTGGGATTGCCCGTGGGTGTGGCGTCATCCAGCTCGCCCGGTTGGGTCGTCGGTCACCTCGAACGCCTGTCGTTGCTGCACCTGTTCGACCACATCGAGGGCACATCGGCCGGACAGGTCGGAAAGCCGGCCCCCGATGTGTACCTGCGCTGCGCAGCAGCGTTGGGTGTCGATCCGCGCCGGGCGGTGGCGGTCGAAGACTCCGAGCACGGTGTCACAGCGGCTACGGCCGCTGGTATGTCGTGTGTGGCCGTACCCAACCGGCTTACGGCCGGCTCGACCTTTGCCGACGCAACGCTGCTGGCGCTGTCGTTGGCAGACGTCGACCCCGCGGCCTGGCTCTGCGCCTGAACCTCGTAGCCGGGGCCGGCCCGATGGTCAGACCAGCGCGTCGATGATGTCGTCGATGTCGGCTTCGGTGGTGCGCGGGTTGACGAAGCAGAATCGATACACGGGTCGGCCCAGGTGCCGTGATGGCACCACGAAGGCCCGCTGGGCGTTCATCATCTCGACCGAACGGTCCTGGTATTGCTGCGCGTCCCAACCGACCCGCTCGAACACCACGACCGACAGCGACGGCTCGACGACCAGTTCGAGGTGGTCGGCGGCCCTGATTTTTTGCGCCGCGGCCGCCGCCAGGTCGAGCGTTACCTGCACCGCTTCGGCGTAGGCGTCGGTTCCGTGGGTCGCCAACGAGAACCAGAACGGAAGCCCCCTGACCCGGCGGGTCAGGTGTATGGCGAAGTCGCTGGGGTTCCAGTCGCCCCAGGCGTCGAGGAACTCGAGATAGCCGGCGTGCTGAGCGTGCACCGCCCTGGCGTCGTCGGGGTTGCGATACAGCAGCGCACACGAGTCGAAGGGCGCGAACAACCACTTGTGGGGGTCGACGATGTAGCTGTCGCACAGTTCGATGCCGTCGAACAGCGGCCGGGTAGACGGTGCAGCCATGGCCGCACCGCCATAGGCACAATCGACGTGGAACCACACTCCCCGCTCGCGACACACGCGGCCGATGTCGGCCAGGTGATCTATGCGCCCCAGGTTCGTGGTGCCGCCTGTCGCGACCACACCGGCCACACGGTGACCCTCGGCATCCAACGCGTCGGCCACCGCCTGGCCCGTCATGCGAAAATCATCGTCGACCGGCACGGTTATGACGTCGGCGTCCATCACTTGAGCGGCCGACACCACCGACGAGTGAGCGCCCGCCGACGCCAGGAAGGCCCACCGCTGCGGGCGACTGCCTGCGCTGCGTTCGGCCCTGCCCCTGGCCGCAACCATCGCAGACAGGTTGCCTATGGTGCCTCCCGACACGAACACGCCACCCGAACCCTCCGGCATTCCGGCCAGGTCGATCAGCCAGCCCAGGGCCTCGTTCTCGGCGTGCACCGCGCCGGCTCCCTCCAGCCAACTGCCGCCATAGATCGAAGCTGCTCCAACCAGAACGTCGAACAACACCGCAGCCTCGGTTGGTGCGGCCGGCACGAACGACAGGTACTTCGTGTAGTCCACCGACAGGCAGTTGGGATGCAGGATGTCTTCGAAGATCCGCAGCGCCTCGTGCCCGCCGATGCCCGCTGGGGTGATGGTGGGACCGGCCGCCGCCTCCAACTGCGCCTCGGTGGCCGTCGAGTCCAGCGGCACCGGTTCTTCGCTGATGCGCTTGCGCGCGGCACCGAAGATCGCATCGGCCAGCCGGTCGGTGGCCTCGCTGTAGTGGTGCATGCGGTACTCGGGCCCCGTCGGTGTCACTCGCCCTCCCCGATGATCGACGCAAATCGTTCCTCGACCGCCAACTCGTCGACCTCGGGCATCGAGCCCCACGTGTACAACCGCTGCCTGGTGGTCGAGTCGGGAAACAGAATCGGGTTGTCGGCCAGTTGGGCGGATTCTCCGCCCAGCGCCACCAGTTCGTCACGCACCCCGATGACGGGCGAGATGTACTGCACCCAGGTGGTCAGCTGCGCTGCGTTGGCCGGGTCGTACACGAAGTTCATCCACTCGCCCGCGGCCGCCACGTTGGCTGCGCCTTTGGGAATGACCATGGTGTCGAACCACTGAATCGCACCCTCGTCGGGTATCACGAACTCGATGTCGGGGCGTTCGCGCTGAAGCTGCACGATGTCGCCAGACCACGCCATCGCGGCGGCCAGTTCGCCCGAAGCCAACCCGTCGGCGAACTGGAAGCTGGTGAATCGGTTCACCTGCCCAGACGTCGCCGCGGCCTCGATTCGGTCCAGGGCTTGCATCGCAGCGTCGAGCGTGGGTCGGGTGGGGTCGTTGCCGTCGACCAGCATCGCCAGGCCCACGGTCTCGCGCATTTCTCGAACCATGCCGATGCCGGCGTCGAAACGTGTGGTGAACAGGTCGGCAACCGTAGGCACCCGACCGCCGGTCAGCTCTGGGTTGTAGGCGATGCCCGTGATGCCCGCCTGCCACGGCATGTTGAACCGAGCCCCCCTGTCCCACGACGGCGTCAGGAACGACGGATCGATGTTGACGTGATTGGGCACGATCTCCAGAGGTATGGGCTCGAGCCAGTTGCGGTCCAGCATCCGCGCCGCCAACCAGTAGGTCGGAACGATGATGTCGTAGCCGACCCGCCCTCCCCCGCCCAGAGCCGGGGCGATGACGTCGTCGAACGCGGCCGCGTTGTCTTCGTACGAATCGTCGTAGGAGACGCGTATGCCTGTGTCGGCAGCGAACCGGTCGACCGATCCGACCGCGCCGTCTTCGGTGGGGTCGACGTAGTCAGCCCAGTTCCAGATCGACAGCTCCGAACGCCCGCCCAGGTCGAAGGTGCGTCGATCGTTGGCACATGCGGCCAGCAGCAGCGCAGACGCGGTGGCGATGAAGGTTCGTCGCGACACCGGGCGGCCGGACGTTGAGAGATTCTGCTTCACGAGTACTCACCTATCCGGGCCTGGAAGCCGAACCACGCGGCCAAGGCCGCTGCTGCGGCCAGCACCACCGATGCGACCCTGAGATACCCCAGCGCTGCAGTTGCGGCCTGCACCCCTTCGGCGAATTGGGTCCGGTTGTCCAGCAGCACGCTCTCGACCGCTGTGTTGAACCCATTGAACGCCGAGTTGCCCTCGCCCGATGCGACAACACGGGCCCCTGATGCGTCGCCCGATGCCAACAGCTGCTCGACGCGATCGCTGACCTCGAGGTAGCGATCCCAGCGCACCACCAGTTCGGCAACTGCGGCGTCTTCCCGGTCGGAGTCGGCCAAGGCCCCCGCCTCTGCCAACAGTGCCTGTACCTCGGCGGCCTGGGCGTCGAGGCCTGGGTCGGAGCGACCGTCGACTATCGACACCGCTTCGGCGGTCTTGTAGCTGAACCCGGCCTGTTGGATACGCGCAGTCGCCGCGATGGTGTCGAACCCTCCGGTTTCGGCGTTGTCCAGCTCGGCGCTGCGGCTGGCCGAGGCCACCGCAACCCACAGGGCAAACACCAACAGCATCAGACCGGCTACGACCAGGCCGGGGTTCAACAGCCGGTTGGTGCGCCTGCGGACCACGCCGTTCGCCGCCAGCATGACCACGCCGGCCATTGCGGCCGCCACCACGGCCAGCACCGTGGGCACCAGTCCGCGGCCGTCGTCGGCCAGCTGGGTGTCGGCACGGGCAGCAACCACATCGATCTGGGGGAAGATGTCGTCTCGAACGGTGGCCAGAGCGGCACGCAACAAATCGTCGGCCCCGGCCTCGGCGTTCAGGTTGGCGCCTCGTGCCGCCTCGACCTGGCCTGCGTATCGAACCAGATTCGCAGCGACGTCTTTCAACGACAGGTGGGCCGTGTCGTCGTCGCCAATCAGCCTGGCCACCTCCTCGACCTGCGAGATGGATCTGGCCAATGCCTCTTCGTACAGCAGGCGTTGCGAGCGGTCCTGGTCCTGGCCGGACAAGAAGACGGCGGTGGACGCGGCATCGGCTTCGGCGACGCTGGCGATGACGTCCTGGGTGGCCACCAGTACTGGGCCCGAGTTGTCGCGGATACGTTCGGTCGACGACACCAGGCTCGAGGTGGCGATGAACCCCACCACGCCCGCGACTGCAGCGGCCAGCACACATAGCACCGCCCACAGCCGGAACAGCCGTGGCGTCGAGAGGGTCGGCTTCGACGACATCAAGGCCGAACTCTACTCATCACGGTTAACATCGGCCGCGCCATGAACGGTGACGAGCTGGACGCACTACTCGAGCGCTACCGCGTCGCCCACAGCCGCATCGCCGCGAACCTGGTCGACCTAGACAACCATCGGGCGTACGAGATCTTGTCGAACGGTGATGTCGGCCCCGCCACCGTGGGCCGCGTAGGAGCTGCGCTCGAGGCCGCCCCGTTGTTGTGGCGGTGGTTGACGCAGCTGGGCGACATCGTCGATCGCGCCGGAGAGTTGCGTCAGCAGGGTCGGCCCAGGGGCGAGCGGGCCCAACAACTTCGCGAGCTGCTGGCCGGCCGGTCGGTAGTGCTGTCGACCGACGACGTGCCCCTGGGCGAACGAGGGATGCTCGACCCCAAGACAACCACGAGGTCGATAACCGTCGAAGAGTTGATCGAGCGCATGGGTGCGGTTTATGGCCCGCTTCGAGACGCCGTGGCCGAGATCGACTCGATCTGGTCTGGGGTGCTGCCCAGGCTCGATGCGGCACGCCGTTCGCTCGCGTCGATGGGGCAGCACCTTCAAGAGGCCGGCGTGGGCGAACCAGCCGAAATGGCGGCGGCTCGCCTGGCACTCGAAGAACTCGACCGCATCGTGCTGACCGACCCTTTGGCGGTGGGCCCAAACGCCGGGCGCGACCTCGACGCCGCCGTCGAAGACGCCGCCGATCGGGTCGACGCGCTCATGGCCGAGGCCGCCAGTCTCAGCGCAGAGCTGGCGGGCATCGACAAGCGTCTGGCGTCGCTGAGGTTGCTGCGAGCCCAAGCCGCGGCAGCCTATTCCGAGGCCAAGGCCAAGATCGCCGCCCCCGGCGAGTTGATAAAGCCACCAGGCCCGCAGATCATCGACGGAGTGGGTGGCTTGGCCGAACAGGCCACCTCGATCGCGACGATGGGCCCGGTGGCATTGGCCGAGTTCCGCCGCTGGAATCGCACCGCTCAGGCGGTCGCCGACCAGCTCGAACGGGCGCTGTCCGCCAACCGCGCCGGCCTCGATCGCCGCGACGAGCTCCGCGGCCGCCTTGCCGCATACCGGGCCAAGGCCAGAGCGATGGGAATCGCCGCGGTCACCCACCCAGACCTAGCCGACTTGGCCGACTCGGCACACAACGAACTGTTCACCGCGCCCGTAGATGTGGCGCGAGCATCAAGCCTCGTGGAACGCTACGGCGACGGCCTGCGCAAGGCTTCGGATGGAGGCTCGACGTGAGCACCGCATGCACCATGGCCGGATGCACCGGCACAGTTCTCGACGACGGCTACTGCGACACCTGCGGCAGCCCCGGACCTGTGGTGGGCTCCAGCGCCCCCAGCCCGCCGCAAGCGCCGCCGTCTGTCGTGCCCGCGTCGCCGACTTCGCCCATCGCAGTTAGTGGTGGTGGCGGGTGCACCGTCGCCGGATGCACCGGCACGGTTCTCGACGACGGCTACTGCGACACCTGCGGCACGCTCGCCCCTCAGCCGGTGCCATCGGGCGGCGCGGCCGGCGGCACGGGTGCGCCGGGCTCGTCCTCGACCACCTCGTCCATCGCCCTGGCATCGGCGCCTTCGGTTTCGGCGACCGTTGCGGGCAGCCGGCGCCGCACCGGGTCTTCGCGCACCACCAGCGCTCGCACCAGCCTCGGCGTGGGTCTGGTCTCGGTGGCCCCCACACCCGGTGGCGATCCGGCGGCTGCGGTGATGACCCCCGATGAGATCGCCGAGGTCGTCGAGGTAACCCCCGAAGACGAGCGGTTCTGCCGCTCGTGCGACAGCCAGGTAGGCCGGTCCAGCGATGGCCGCGAGGGCCGTATCAAGGGTTTCTGTTCCAATTGTCGGGCCCCTTTCGACTTTGCGTCCAACGCGCCGGCTCTCGTCGCCGGCGAGTTGGTGGCCGGCCAGTACGAGGTGCTGGGGCCCATCGCCCACGGCGGCATGGGCTGGATATATCTGGGTCGAGACAAGGCCGTGTCAGACCGATGGGTGGTGCTGAAGGGCCTGATCGATTCGTCCGATCCCGACGCGGCGCTGGCCGCAGTGGCCGAGCGCCAGTTCCTCGCCCAGATCGAACACGGCGCCATCGTCAACATCTACAACTTCGTGACCCACGCCGGGTCGGGCTACATCGTCATGGAGTATGTGGGCGGCGAGTCGTTGAACTCGAAGCTGAAAGCCCGCAGGCGGTCGAACGGCGGGGTTCCCCTGCCGCTGGAAGTGCCCGAAGCCATCGCCTACATCCTCGGCATCCTGCCCGCGTTCGGATACCTGCACGACCGCGGCCTGGTTTACAACGACCTCAAGCCCGCCAACATCATGGCGGTGGACGATGGTGTCAAGCTCATCGATGTGGGTGCGGTCATGCGGGCCGACGACCACGATGCGGCCATATTCGGCACCCAGGGCTTCCAAGCTCCAGAGGTGGCTTCGGCCGGACCTTCTGTGCAGTCAGACCTGTACACAGTGGGCCGCACGCTCGCCGTGTTGATCCTCAACTTCGTGTTCCACAGCGGGCCCTACATGCATGCGCTGCCCGGCCCCGCAGACGAGCCGTTGTTCGCCCGGTGGGAGTCTCTTCATCGCTTCTTGCTGAAGGCAACAGCGCCGCATCCAGACGACCGATTCCAAACCGCAGGCGAGATGAGCCAGCAGCTCATCGGCGTGCTCAGGGAAATCGTTGCGGTCGAGACGTCGTCACCGAAGCCGACACCGAGCACCCTGTTCGGGCCCGACCGCGCCCCAGCCCTGTTGCACGAGGGGTCGAACGCTGTGGTCCACGATGTCGAGTGGAGGGCCCTGCCCCGCACGCTGGTCGACCCGGCCGATCCGTCGGCGGCGGCTCTCATCGAGATGGACGAGGTCGAGGGCTCGCAGGCGCTCGACCTCATAGACCAGGGCATCGCCAGCGGTCAGCTGGGCTCGTCCAGAGAGGTCGAGCTGCGCCGAGCTCGGGCCCTGGTAGAGGCCGGACGCGACCCCGGTCCGGTGCTGGATTCGATCGTCGAGGCTGACCCCTGGGAGTGGCGCGTCGATTGGTACAGGGGCCTGTTCGAATTGTCCCAGCAGCGTGCGGTGGTGGCAGCCGAGCGGTTCTCGAACGTCTGGACAGCGGTGCCCGGCGAGTTGGCACCCCAGCTGGCGGTGGCCATGGCCGCTGAAGCCGCCGGCGAAGTGGTGCGTGCCGCCCAGCTGTACGAACGGGTCGTGTCGGTCGACCCCACCGACGTGTCGGCCGCGTTCGGCCTGGCCCGCTGCCTGGCAGCCGGTGGCGACCGGGCGGGAGGGGCCGCCGCACTCGATCGGGTTCCACGCAGCTCGGCCGCCTACGGCGCGGCCCAATCCGAGGTCGCCAGGTTGCTGGCCGCCGTCGATCACGACACAGCGCCGACTCCTGCCGAGCTGGCCCGAGCCGCCGCCACGGTCGAACGTCTGCAGATCGATGCCGCAGAGCGTGCAGCTCTCACCACAGACATCCTCGAGCGTGCCCTGGCACTGGCCGACACCGATCCAGACGCGCTTTCCCGCGGCAGCCAGAACGTCACGCTGTTCGGCCGTCCCCTCGACCGCCGCGAACTGAAGCGAGGGCTCGAGGCCGCCTACCGCGAACGGGCAAGGCTGGCCTCAGATCCAGATCTGCGGATCGAGTTGGTCGACAGGGCCAACAGCATCCGACCAAGGACCCTCTTTTGACCACTTCGACCGGTGCCGACGCCTGCCCTGCATGTGGCGAGCCCGCTGTTGGGGCTGCGTCGTGGTGCGAGGCGTGCGGGGCCGATCTAGACGGGCCTGCGCCGTCACCGCCATGTGCCGATTGTGGTGCGCCGGGCGAAGGCATCGTCGACGGTTATTGCGGTTCGTGCGGCGCCAGACAGCCCGGCGAGCACGATCACGTGGTGGTCGACCTCGGCTGGGTTGCCGCGGTCACCCACAAGGGGTCCAGGCGCGCGGGCAACGAGGACGCGTTCTCGGTCACCGATGCAAACGGCACTGCGGTGATA
Source organism: Acidimicrobiales bacterium (assembly GCA_041394185.1). Taxonomy (NCBI): domain Bacteria; kingdom Bacillati; phylum Actinomycetota; class Acidimicrobiia; order Acidimicrobiales; species Acidimicrobiales bacterium. Next base: position 17,234 of record JAWKIQ010000006.1, on the reverse strand, counting down.
GCCGTGTGCGATGGGGTGGGCAGTACAGACTCGCCGGCCGCTGCGGCCAGGGCTGCGGCCACCGCGGCCAGCGACGCGTTGTCCGACGACTTGCGTGCGGTGGCGGTCGTCGCCGATGTCGACCTCACCAAGGCAGCGGCGGCGGCCCAGCACCAGGTGATAGCCATCACCCAGGCCGATCCGCCCCGGGCGGGAGACCTTCCGCCCTCCGCCACCCTGGTGGTCGCCGTCGCTCGTGCCGACTCAGACGGTGTTTCGGGAGTGGTCGGCTGGCTGGGCGACAGCCGCGCCTACTGGGTGGGTGCCGAGGCGCTGCGCCTGACCGCTGACCACGTGTACGACGGTCCACCGGGTGACGAACAGTCGGGTTCTATCACCCGCTGGCTGGGCCTCGACGCCGCCGATGTCACCCCATCCAGCGTCGACTTTCGCGCTCAGGCGCCGGGCTTGCTCATCGTGTGCACCGACGGGTTGTGGCGCTATCTGGACGAACCCCAGGCGCTGGCGGCCACCGTCGCCCGGTTGCGAACCGACAACCCCCAACCGGTTCAGCTGGCACAGGCCCTGGTCGATTACGCAAACAGCAGCGGCGGACATGACAACATCACCGTTGCGATCGCCGAGTTCGGGCCCAATCCCGGAGGAGACGCCACATGACCACCAACTTCGCCGCATCGGTATTCCAGAACGAGTACTTGCCCGCGGGCGCCACGTCGGTCGATGCCATCATCACCGTGTCCTCGGGCGAGCTGGGCGCTGCAGGCGGCGCCAACGCCACCGCCCAACCGGTGGGTGGCCGGGTCGAGGTCATCGTCATCGACACGTCCGGTTCGATGATGGGTGACAACGGCGCCAAGATCGAAGCGGCCCGCCAGGCCACCATGGCGGCCATCAACGTGTTGGCCGACGGCACAGAGTTCGCCGTGGTCATGGGCAACCACGAGGCCCGCATGTTGTACCCCTACCAGGGCCTGGCCGTGGCCGACGACCGCACCAGAGAAGCGGCTTGCGACGCGGTAGCCAGGGTTCGTGCCGATGGCGGCACAGCCATCGGGTCGTGGTTGCTGGCAGCGGCGGCCCTGTTCAGCTTGTCGCCCGGCGGTGTGGCGCACTGCACGCTGCTGACCGATGGAAAGAACGAGCACGAGAAGCCGTGGCAGCTCGACCAGGCCATCGCCGCGTCGGTGGGCAAGTTCCAGTGTGATGCCCGGGGCCTCGGCACCGACTGGGAGGTCGATGAGCTGCGCAAGGTCGCCAACGCCCTGCTCGGCACCGTCGACATCGTCCCATCACCCGACGAGCTCGAGGCCGAGTTCAGGGCGCTCACAATGGCTTCGATGTCCAAACAGATCGGGTCGGTCGCTCTGCGGCTGTGGTCGCCGAAGGGGTCACAGCTGGGGTTCGTCAAGCAGGTGTCGCCCAACCTCGAGGACCTTTCCGACAAGGGGGACGTGGTCAGCCCGCTCATCACCGACTATCCGCTCGGGGCGTGGGGTCCTGGCGAGGAGCGCGACTATCACCTGCGTATCGACATCCCGGTCGGCAACGTCGGCCAGGAGCGCCTGGCGGCCAGGGTCATGCTGGTCGTCGACGGGCAAGAGCAACCGGCTGCCCTGGTGAAGGCGGTCTGGACCGACGACGAGGTGCTGTCGACCCGCATCAACGGCGAGGTGGCCCACTACACGGGTCAGGCAGAGCTGGCCGACGCCATCGCCGAGGGCCTCGCTGCCCGTCAGGCGGGCGATCACGACACGGCGACGGTTCGGCTGGGTCGAGCGGTACAGCTGGCCCACGAAGCAGGTAACGACGACACGGTCAAGCTGCTGGCCAAGGTCGTCGAGGTCGAAGATCCCGAGACCGGCACCGTACGTTTGCGCAGGTCGGTCGAGCAGGCCGATGCGATGGCGCTCGATGTGCGCTCGACACGCACGGTCAGGGTCAATCGCAGGCGCGAACCGGGGGCTTCGTCGTGAGCGTCACGCCTTCGCAGTGTCCGGGTTGTGGCTCGGTGCCCGAGCCCGACCATCTGTTTTGCGAGAAGTGCGGTTTCGACTTCATCACGTCCACAGCGGCCGAAGCGCCAGAGGTCGAGGTCGAGGTCGCGGCCGCCGAGCCGGGTGCCGTTTCGCCACCGTCCACGGTTGTAGTCTCGGTCGACCCGCAGCACCACGCGTTCATCGACCCCGACGGGCAGCTCGAATTGCCCGACCCGGTCCCCGAACCCACCCAGGTCACGTTGGCGCCGGCGTCGTTGGTAGGCCGACGCAGCGACAGTCGTGCCGTATACCCCGAGGTGGACGTGGCTGCGCTCACCGGCGACCCTGCGGTGTCTGCTCGTCAGGCGATGCTGCGCCGCCGCGACGACGGGTCGTGGGTCATCTCCGACCTCGAGTCGACCAACGGCACCTACCTGCGACGACCCGGCACCCAGCCGGTGATGCTCGACCCAGGCATCGAGGTGCCCGTCGAACCAGACGCCACCATCCTCGTTGGCGCTTGGACGGCCCTGCGTCTCACCTAGAGCCCGGTCCTGAGCCACCCGGCGCAATTGCCGGTGGGGTTGGTGCGTGTGCGTTCGGGTATGTCTGCGTCCGGCTCTTAGCGACAATCTCGTGTGCTGCCGCCGTCGGAGCTCGGGGGACGAGCCACCGAGGTTCAGTTGTCGCTAAGACCTGGACGCGGGCATGGGGCCGATAGCGGAGCAGCTGATTCGCCATCCAGGCTCTTGGCAGACCAAACTGCGGAGATGCCGACCGGATCCGACATCATGTTCCAGACCGCCCTTGCGGCGGGAATCGACACCTGCTTTGCCAACCCGGGCACGACCGAGATGGCGATGGTGGCCTCCCTCGACCGCGTACCTGGCATGCGTGCTGTGCTGACGATGTTCGAGGGTGTAGCTTCCGGAGCGGCCGACGGCTACTGGCGTGCCAGCGGCAAGCCGGCGCTCGGCCTGTTCCACCTGGGCCCCGGGTTCGCCAACGCCCTGGCCAACAACCACAACGCCCGGCGCGGCTTCTCACCCGTGGTCAACCTGATCGGCGACCAGACGACGTCGCACCTCCCCTACGACGCTCCCTTGACCTCAGACACCGAGAAGGTCGCCACCTGGGCCGGTTGGCACCGCTATGTGCGGTCGACCAACGACATCTCCGCCGACACGGCCGCCGCGATCGAGGCCGCCACCACCGGCCAGCGGGGCCCAGCGTCGCTGGTCATCCCCGCCGACGTCACCTGGGAACAGGCTCCCGACGACATCACCATGCCAACGATCGGCGCCCTCAGCCCGGTGGCCGACGACGTCATAGCCGAGGCGGCCGAGCTTCTGCGACGCCCCGGCACCGCCTTGATCGTGGGCGGCGCCTGGCTCACTGCCGACATGGCGCTCGACGCCACCGCCATCGCGCACGCCACCGGCTGTCAGCTGTTCAGCTACCGGGTGCCCAACGCCGATGTCGGCCAGGGAGTACCTCGAATCATCGAGGTGCCTTACTTCCCCGAACAGGCCATGCAGGCGCTGGCCGATGTCGAGACCGCCGTGATGCTTGGCACCACCGAACCGGTGACCTTCTTCGGCTATCCCGATACCCCCAGCGAAACGCTGCCCGCAGGCTCGCGACGCTTCTCGATGGGCGGTCCCGAAGCCGACGTGGCGGCCGCGCTGGGCGCTCTCGCCCAGACCCTCGGCGCAGCCCGCCAGCCGGTCAGCACACCTGCCCGCCCCGACAAGCCCACCGGCCCGCTGAACGTCGACACCCTGGGCGCGGCGGTCATCGCCGGCATGCCCGACGGCGCCATGATGGTCCAGGAAGGCATCACGTCGGCTGCGGGGCTTCGCCGCTATTCGCTCAGCGCCCCTACCCACCCCAGCTTCTCGCCCACGGGCGGGGCAATCGGCGGCGGGCTTCCGCTGGCGGTCGGAGCTGCCTGTGCCCAACCCGACCGTCGTGTCATCGCCTTCCAGGCCGATGGCTCGTCGATGTACACCATCCAGTCACTGTGGACGATGGCGCGTGAGAACCTCGACGTGACCGTGGTTCTGTGCAACAACCAGCGCTACGCCATTCTCGAGGTCGAGTTGTTGCGCGCCGGCATCGAGAAGCCGGGGCCCAAGGCGGCCTCGCTGACGTCGCTGGGCAATCCGGTCATCGACTTCGCCACCGTCGCCAAGGGAATGGGCGTAGACGCGACCAGGGCCACCACAGCCGACGAATTCGTCGCTGCATTCGACCGGGCAAACGCAGAGCCGGGGCCCCACCTCATCGAGGCCCTCCTCTGACCGCAACGGCCCGCCACCCGGCCCGCGAACTGCTGTCGCGGCCCCTGTTTCGGCGGTTTCTGGCCGCCAACTTCTTGATCATGACCGTGGGCGGCAGCCTGCGATTCCAGTTCGTGTGGCTGACAGAGGAGCTCACAGACTGGGACGGCGCGCCCGGTCTGGTCATCCTGGGGTTTGGGTTGCCCGCCATGATGCTGAGCCTGCAGGCCGGCTCGCTCAGCGACCGGGTCAGCCAGCGCAATCTCATCATCGCCATGGCACTGGCCGCTGCGTGCGTGATGATCACCACGGCCGTCCTCGTGGCCACCGACATCGCCACCCCCCGGTGGGCGGCTGCGGTGGCGATCTTGGCCGGGGCCGCCATCGCCATGATGAGCCCGGCGTTGCAGGCCGCCATTCCCAGGTTGGTCGAACCCGAGTTGTTGATGAGCGGTGTGGCCCTGGGGTCGATGGCGATGAACGTTTCGTTGATGGCCGGAGCCGTCGTCGGTGGTGTGGTGATCGAGGTATTCGACATCCAGACCTCGTTCGCCGTGATGGCGGTGTTCCTGGTGCTGGCCGCCTACTTGATGCGACCGGTCATCATCGCCCAAGCGTCCGGGCAACCGCCTGCTCGTGCCGGTGCAATACGCGATGGGCTGCGGCTGGTACGCAGGCTCGAACCCGTGCGCAGCCTCGTCGCCTGCGGTTTGGTGATGTCGACCGCAGGTGCGCTGGTGCAGATCTCGACGCCCGACATCGTTCGCGACGAGATGGGTCTGGGCGCTGGGCCCGCCAGCTTGCTGAACCTGTTCCTGGGCGTGGGAATGTTTGCCACCACGGCATTCATCGCCAGCCGCAAGACCATCTCGCGCCGGGGTCTTTGGATGGCGCTGGCGTTCTCCAGCATTTCGGGCTCGATGATGGTGGTGCTGGGGTTCAGCAAGGTCTATGCACTGTCTGCGGTTGCGATGTTGGCCTGGGGCCTGGGCGGCGGAATCGTCGTCACCATGCAGCGGACCTTGATCCAAGAGCACACACCCGGCGAGTACATGGGCCGGGTGATGGGCCTGCTGATGTTGACCATGACCGGAAGCCTGCCGTTGGCCGCAGCGCTGGCCAGCTGGCTCAACGCCACCATCGGGCCGCCCAACACGCTGGTGATCACCGGTTTCGTCGTGTCGTGCGCGGCTGCCACCATCAGCCTGCGACCTGCCATTCGCACCGTCGAGTGACCGCGGGCGACACAGATACGGCTTCGGTGACCCAACCGAGGTTGCTATTTGGGGCAGACTCTCTCGGGTGAGTATTCGTTGGCTGTGGTTTCCGGCAGCTGTCGCGGTGGCTGTGGTGGTCGGTGTGGCGCTGGGTCTGTTGACAGACACCGACTCTGACTCTGAGGTTCAGAGTTCTGCCTCGTCCACCTCGACAACGGTCTCAAACGACCCGACGTCTACGACCACCGCCTCGCCGACCACGACCGTCACCACCGACGACACCGCCGGCACAACGACCACCACCGAGGGCAACAGTGTTCCCGTCGGGTTCTCGACCCAGTGGGGCTGGTTCCACACCGGCACGTCGACTGGCGAGCTTCCCGCCATGCAGCCAATCCCAGAGCAGACCGCCCTGGTCGTGGCCGACTTCGATGGCGACGGCAGCGACGACATCATCGTTGGTGGCAGGCGCGGCGAGAACGCTCTGCAACTGATGCGCCTGACCCCGTCTGGCTGGTCCACAGCAGTGATCGAGCCAGACGAACTCAGCATCGAGGCCGGCGGGGCAGCACACGACATCGACGGCGACGGCGACCTGGATCTGGCGATGGGTGGCGACTTCTCCAGCCAGGATGTGTGGTGGTGGGAGAACCCCGGAGCCGACAACATCGAACAGCGCTGGACGCGCCGCACCATCAAGACGAACGGCGGTCCCAAGCACCACGACATGGTGTTCGCCGACATCGACGGCGACGGCCCGGCCGAGCTGATCTTCTGGAATCAGAGGTCCGAGACCCCGACTCTGTGGGCGGCGACGATTCCTGCCGATCCGACTTCGGCCGGCCAATGGAACCGCGACAGCATCTTCTTCGGCACCGACGCCAGCGAGGGCCTCGATGCCGGTGATGTCGACGGCGACGGCGACATAGACCTTCTGGCGGGCGGCAATCTGCTGGTCAACGACGGATCCGGCGGCTTCTCCGCCACCGAAATCGCCGCCGATCTGGTCGGTGGACGAGCGCTCATGGCCCAGCTGGTCGCAGGCGATGCCGCCGAGCTGATCTTCGACTCCGGCGAGGCAGCGGGGCCGACGGTGTGGTTCCAGTGGGACGGCTCGCAGTGGGTCCGTAACGAGCTGCGTTCGGTCACGAACCAGGGCCACAGTCTCGACGCCGGCGATGTAGACGGCGACGGCGACGTCGACATCTTGAGCGGTGAGATGCGTCTGGAGGTCGGCGACGCCGCAAGGCTCACCGTGTTCCTGAACGACGGCGCGGGCTCGTTCGAAACGCGAGACATCTCGTTTGGTATGGACAACCATGCCTCGTCGTTCGGCGACGTCGACGGCGACGGCGACCTCGACATCGTCTCGAAGCCGTTCAACTGGGACACCCCCAGGCTCGATGTGTGGATCAACAGCGAGGCGACCGCGCTGGCCAACGGTTGGCAGCGCACCGTCATCGATCCCAACCGCCCCGACCGGGCCGTGTTCTTGCGTGCCGGCGACCTCGACGGCGATGGCGATGCCGACCTCGCTGCCGGACCGTGGTGGTATCAGAACCCAGGCGACACGACCGGCGAGTGGGTTCGCAACAGCTTCGGCGAGCCTCTCAACCAGGTTGTCCTGCTTTACGACCTCGATCTCGATGGCGACCTCGACGCCTTCGGCACCGAGGGGGTTGGCTCAGAGCCCAACGCCGACATGGTGTGGGCGCGCAACGATGGTGGTGGCCAGTTCACCGTCATCCCCGGCATCGCCGAGGGTGATGGCGACTTCGTGCAGGGCGCCACCGCCGGAGCATTCGGAGATACCGAGAGGCTGCGGGTGCTCATCAGCTGGCACGAGGCGGGCAAGGGAATCCAGTCGTTCTCGCCCGTCGTGGGCGAAGAGTCGACGCGCCGGTGGGATTACGAGGTCATCATCGACGAGAGCCAGGACGAAGACCTCAGCTCGCCCGATGTCGACGGTGACGGCGACCTCGACGTGATGATGGGCACCATGTGGCTGCCCAACCGTCCGGGCGGTTCGCCCACCGTCACCCTTCATCAGCCTGCAACCGGAACACCCGACAGGCATCGCTCGGTCGACATGGACGGCGACGGCGACATAGACGTCGTGGTTTCCTATGAAGACTCCCAGAACGGCAGGGTCGCCTGGTACGAGCAGGGCGACAACCCCGAAGACCCTTGGACCGAGCACCCGATCGGTGATGTGACGTTGGGTCTGTCGATGGACGTGGGCGACATAGACCGCGACGGCGACATCGACGTGGTCGTGGGCGAACACTCGACCACCGACCCCAACTCGATGTCGCTCCTGCTGTTTGAGAACGGCGGCGACAGCCGCTCGTGGCTGCGCGGTCGCATCTCCACCGGCGACGAACACCACGACGCCACGGTCTTGGTCGATCTCGACGGCGACAACGACCTCGACATAGCCTCTCTGGGTTGGACTCACGGCCGTGTGGTCGTGTTCGAGAACCCGGGGGTCTAGTGGACGAACCCAGCAGCAACGTCGCTGATGCACCGCGCCGCCGGTCGGCTGCCCGCCGGCAAAAGTCGGGCCGCAACCGCGCCATCGCTCTTGGGTTGACCCCCCTGGTGGTGGGAGCCGTCGTGTTCGCGGCTGCTTTTGTGGTGCGTTCTGCCACCGCCGACCGCTTCGCTCACGAGACCACCGTTCTCGGCCTGCGCGACAGCGCCAACGGAGCTTGGGACAATCGCAACGCCCTGGCCGAGGTTCTCACGACAGAGGCCGACGCCAGGATGGCCTCGACCAGTGGCCTCCAGATCGAGGTGATCTCGCGTTTCAACAACCTGCTCGACATCGTTGTCGAAGCCGACGATCAAGCGACGGCCACGTCCGTCGCAGACGAGATCGTCGGCCTGGGCATAGACGAGCGGGCTGCGGCAGCCACGCTGGTGCTGCGTACGAGGGTCGAGGCCCTCGAAGACCAGTTGGTCGAAACCAAGGCTGCCCTCGCCGAGGCCGAAGCTGTTCGCGATGCTGCAGGCGACCAGGCCGAGGCCGCGGTCCGCGACGAGCTTCAGCGCAACGTCAACAGCCTGGTCGAGTCGCGCAACTACCTCGAACGCCAGATCGAGCAACTCGGCGCCGAGATCGAGGGAACGATCGTGCCCGTCGACGTAGTCTCGTCGTCTGCGCTGGGGGTTGTTGCGCCCAAGCCGGCCCGCGACGCCGCTCTTGCAGGCGCGGTGGCAGCCATAGTGGCCGCCGTGTTGCTGGCCGCGCTCGCCACCCGACCAAGCTGACCCGATGAGCCGTCTCGGTCGCATCTTGCCCGTCATCGCGGTGGCGATGCTGGGCGTCGCCGATCTTCAGGTCGCCGGCTGGGGCTGGACGGCCTCGGCCACCGGCCCGTCCAACAGAACGCTGGCACTGGTTGTGGTGTGGACGTTCGCGGCGGCGGTGGGCATCTTCACCATCGCCAGAGCCCCAAGGGACCGCCTTGCGCGCCTGTGGCCGCTGGCCGCGCTGGTCGGTTGGGCGGCGATCAGCGGCCTGTTTGGCATCGACCCAGCCCGTTCGGTGTTTGCGGCGTTGGGTCTTGCTGCGGTGGCCCTTGCGGCGGTCGCGGCCGCGCTTGGGCCAGGCCGTGGGTTCTTGGGTGTTGCTGTAGGCACGGGCGTGTTCACCTATGCCTCCCTCGTGGGCGACGCGATCAGCCCGGCCGACGACAGCTTGTTCCTGGGCCGGTTCGGGGGTTACGCGTCCGAGCCGAACGTCATGGCCTACATCGCTGGGCTGTTCATCGTTTGTGGTGCCATCAGCGCCGCTGGCACCAAGCGTCGGGCGGCCAGTGCCGCCATCATTGCGATATCGCTGCCCGCGGGCCTCTATGCCGTGGTCGAGTCCGATACCCGAACAGCGTTTGGGGCACTTGCCGTCGCAGGCCTGGTCGCCGCGTTCGACCGGGCCCCCATGCCGTTGATCGTCGCCGGGTTCGTGGCGGCGGTGCTGGTGTACCCGCAGGTGGATCTGGCCGATGCCACCAGCGCCGTCAGACGTGACAGCACCGAGCAACTGTCCGAGCTCAATGGCCGCACCCCCATCTGGCGGCTTTCGTTCAACGCGATCGAGCAAGATCCTTTGACTGGTGCTGGCCTGGCGTCGGGCGAACCCCAGATACGTGCGGCCGCCCACGGCGAAGGCATCGCCGTGTTCAGCGCAAGCTCGCACAATCATGCGATCGAGATAGCCCGCGAGCTCGGGTTGGTGGGCCTGGGGTTGGCCTTGGTGGCCCTGGTCAGGGCCGCGCCATGGAAGAGCCGTCGCCTCCGGCCGTTGCTCGCCTATCTGTTGGTGATGTCGGTCACCATGCCCACGTCGGGGCTACCCGGCTTGATAACCGCTGCATGGTTCGTGGTGATCGCAACAGGGTCCACGAGTTCACCCGGAGTTCACTCGACCGCGCTGGGCGAGGGTCGACAGGAGTCTGTAGGTTCAATCCGAGGCACCGATGGACGACGACTTCCCCTACATCAACCGTGAGCTGAGCTGGCTCGACTTCAACGATCGCGTGCTGGCGATCGCCGACGACGAAACGGTTCCTCTGCTAGAGCGCGCCAAGTTCTTGGCGATTCACAGCTCCAACCTCGACGAGTTCTTTCAGGTGCGCGTTGCCGGCGTGGTCAACCAATTGGCCGCGGGCGTAGGCAAGCTGGCACCCGACGCCATGAATCGTTCGCAGATCCTGGCCGGCATTCGCGAGAAGGTGCAGCAGCAGCACGAGCGTGCCGAGCGCATCTTCCACACCGAGCTGGTTCCGGCGCTTGCCACCGAGGGCATCGCTTACAGCAACTGGCAGAGCCTCGACGACGACGACCGCGAATTTCTCGACGTCATGTTCCGCGACCGGATGTTCCCGGTGCTGACGCCGCTGGCCGTAGACCCGGCCCACCCGTTTCCCTACATCTCCAACAAGTCGCTGAACCTGGCCGTGTTCCTTCGCCATCCCGAGGGTGGCGCCTTGCAGTTCGCCAGGGTGAAGGTTCCGCCCATCCTCCCCCGCTTCGTCGTGATGCCAGACGGCGAGCGGTTCGTGCCGCTCGAGCAGGTCATCGCCGTACATCTGGGCGAGCTGTTCCCCGGCATGGATGTGGTCAGCCACGTGCCGTTCCGCGTCACCCGCGATACCGACATCGAGATCGACGACGACACCGCCGCCGACTTGATGGAAGAGATCGAGAGCCAGCTCGCCCGCCGTCGTTTCGGCGGCGCCGTGCGCCTCGAGGTCGAACAACACGTCGAGGACGAGGCGCTCGAGTTGCTGCAGCGCGAGCTGCGCATAGACCCCCAGCACATCTACCTACTCGACGGCCCACTCGACATGACCGGCCTGTGGTCGCTGTACAACCTCGATCGTCCCGAGCTCAAGTACGAGACCTACACCCCGCAAATTCCCCCCGCCTTCTTGCGGGCCCGCGCCGCGGGCCGCTCCATCTGGGCGACCCTTCGCGACCAGGACGTGCTGGTTCACCACCCCTACGAGTCGTTCGTGTCCTCGGTAGAAGAGTTCGTGGCCCGCGCAGCCAAAGACCCCTGGACGTTGGCCATCAAGATGACGCTCTATCGCACCGCGTCCGATTCGACCATCGTCGACTCGTTGATAGAGGCCGCCCAGGCCGGCAAGCAGGTGGTGGTGCTGGTCGAGCTGAAGGCCCGCTTCGACGAAGAGGCCAACATCGGTTTCGCCAGACGCCTCGAGCGCGCTGGTGTGCACGTGGCCTATGGCCTCGTGGGTCTAAAGACCCACAGCAAGACGGCCCTGGTTGTGCGCCAGGAGGGCGACACCATCCGCCGCTATGGCCACATCGGTACCGGCAACTACAACGCCCAGACCGCGCGTATCTACGAAGACCTGGGCGTGTTCACCTCCGACCCCGAAGTCGGCGCAGACCTGACCTATCTGTTCAACTCGCTCACTGGATACAGCGCAGACGACAAGTTCAACCGTCTGGTCATCGCGCCCCAAAGCGTTCGCCCCGCCATCCTCGAGCTGATCGACATCGAGAGCCACTACGACGATGGCCACATCGTCATGAAGATGAACTCGCTGGTCGATCCCGAGATCATCCAGGCGTTGTACGAGGCCAGCCGCCGCGGCACGCGCGTCGATCTGATAGTGCGTGGCATCTGCTGCTTGGTGCCAGACATCGAAGGGGTGTCCGAGAACATCAATGTGGTCAGCATCGTCGGCCGCTACCTGGAACACAGCCGCATCTATCGCTTCGGGTCGGCGGCCCGTGGCTATCACCATCTGATCGGTTCGGCCGACATGATGCAGCGCAACCTCGACGGCCGCGTCGAGTGTTTGGCCCCCGTCAGCTCGCCCAACGATGTCGACCGGCTCAACCGCATGATCGACCTCTATCTCGACGAGGACGCCATCGCGTGGCATCTCGATAACGAGGGTGTGTGGAGCCTGCACCGCGACGAGCACAGCTTCGACGTGCAGGAAGCGATGGAGCAGGGTGCCGCTGCGGCCTACCTGTACGGCCGCCAGGAGACCATCTGACCCGGGCGGCTATTCGCCACCGCCGCCATACGAGTAGCCATAGCCGTAGTACGACTCGGCTTTCTCGGTCGAGTGTGTGGTGACTATTCCGGCCAGGCGCACGCCGGCTTGTTCGCACTGGATCAGGGCGTTGTCGAGCTCGCGACGGCTGGTCTTGCCCATGCGTACGACCAGGATGGCCACGTCGGCTTCCTTGGCAAGCACCAGCGCGTCGCTGACGGCCAGTGCGGGCGGGCAGTCGACCACCACGGTGTTCCAGCTGGTTTCGAGCTTGCCGTACACGGCGTTGACGTGACTCGACGCCAGCTCATAACGGCTGGCCGAGTTCTTGGCCTTTGGCGACACCAGAAGGGTCACGGGCTCGCCGCTGGTCGGGTATTCGAACCACTGTTCCGTGGTGGGGTCGACATTGCCGTGCATAACGGCGGCGAATGCGTTCTGGCCTTCGGCGTCGAACAGCTCGGACACGGTCGAGTTCAGCAGGTCGCCGTCCAGCACCACCGTCGACCGGCCAGAGCGTGCCATGGCCAGGGCATAGTTGCCGGCCGTCACGCTCTTGCCTTCGTTCGGGTTGGCGCTGGTGAACGCCACCACCAATGGGGTCTGGCCTTCGGTGGCGACCTCGATCGCGGTGCGCATGTAGCGGAACGCCTCGGCTTCGCGCCTGGCGTTGCGTCGGCCCACTACCAATGCAGCGCTGCCGTCGGAGAACTTCTTGCGGAACTTCGGAATCGTCGCCAGGATCGGCACGTCGGGGCCGGCGACGGCGCGTACGTCGTCAAGCAGGTTCAGCTTTCCCCGAACACGCGAGATCACCACGGCGGCGATCAGGGTCAGCACCAACGCCAACACGGCGATCTGCACGGGCCTCATGATCGAACTCTGGGCTGACTCGACAGCTGGCGTTGCCCGGTTGATCACGCGAACCTCGCCGGCCGAGCTGGCGATCAGGAACTCGCGCTCTTGAATGGCCTTGTCATAGTCGCCAAGGCGGTCCAGCGCCTGGCCGGTGCGGTTCTCGAGGATCGAGATCTCGTCCTGGGTGGCGCCGTTGGCCCGGGCCTCGTCCAGTTGGGCTCGAAGGGCGTCGATGTCGGCCAGCACCTGGTCGCGCTGTTCGCGAAGTGGAGTCAGCTCGCGGCTGAGGTTCTCGTTCGACTCGACCACGCGTTGGGCGACGAATTCGTCGACGGCGGCGTCTACGCCCAGTTGGGCGGCCTGGGCGTTGGTGGCCTCGGCGGTGATGACGATGACGGGCGTTTCTTCGCTGTTCGTCCCGAAGAAGCGAATCAGGTCGTCGCCCTGGTCGCCCATCCGCTCGGCCACCGCCACCTCGAACTCGGCAGACTCCAGGCGCAGCAGCTGGGCGGCGATCTCTTGCAAAGCGTCGTTGCGGGTTCTCGACGCACCGATGCCCGCTGCGGCCTCGTCGGTCAGTTCCACCGATGCTTTCGAGCTATAGGTGGGGTCGCTGACGGTCTGGGTCAGGAAGGCAGCCAGCCCGGCTGCGATGGCCACCAGGACGGCGATTGGCGCCGCCTTGCGCAGGGAACGAAGCGCACGGCGAGTTATCAGTTCGTCTTCGTCCAAGTATCGACTGTCGGCCACCGGTGTCCAATCGTTTCGTCGCACGCGCCCAACCCGACTGCGGACACATTAGGGGTCAGGGTTGCACCCTGTAAACGACCTGGTTACCATACTTCCCGTGAGCCATTTCTCCGCGTCGCTTCTCCTCCTCATGTAGGTGGGTGCCCACATACCGGCACCCGCCGAACCTCCTGTGCCCACGGGCCGGGGGGTTCTTTTGGTTTTCGGGTTCGATTCGCAGTCCCTGGTTCACACAGCAGCCAACGATTCACAGAGGTCAACATCATGAAGACGTCAGCTCAGCAGCCGAGCCGAATGCCCTTCGACAAGTACGTTCCGTACGCCTACGCCCCCAATCTGACCGACCGCACCTGGCCAGATGCCCGCATCACCAAGGCCCCCACCTGGTGTTCGGTAGACCTGCGCGACGGCAACCAGGCCCTCATCGACCCCATGGATGTTGCCCGCAAGCACGAGATGTTCGAGCTGCTGGTCGAGATGGGCTACAAGGAGATCGAGGTCGGGTTTCCGGCGGCATCCCAGCCCGACTTCGACTTCCTGCGCGAGCTGATCGAGGGCAACAAGATCCCCGACGACGTCACCATCCAGGTGCTGACCCAGTCTCGTCCTGAAATCATCGAGCGCACCTTCGAGAGCCTGGCCGGCTGCAACCGGGCAATCGTTCACCTCTACAACTCCACTTCCACCCTCCAGCGACGCGTCGTGTTCGGCCTCGACTACGACGGCATCATCGACATCGCTGTGCAGGGCGCCGAGCTGTGCACCAGGCTGCGCGAGCAGAGCGGCAACCCCAACATCCGCTTCGAGTACTCGCCAGAGAGCTTCACCGGCACCGAGATCGATTTCGCAATCGAGATCTCCGAGCGGGTCATGGACACCTTCGGCTCGTCGGCCGACGATCCGTGCATCATCAACCTGCCGGCAACGGTCGAGATGTCTACGCCCAACCTGTACGCCGACATGATCGAGTACTGCCACCGCAACTTCAGCGACCGCGATCGGGTCATCTTGTCGCTGCACCCGCACAACGACCGCGGCACCGCTGTGGCGGCCGCCGAGATGGGCCTCATGGCAGGCGCAGACCGCATCGAGGGCACCTTGTTCGGCAACGGCGAGCGCACGGGCAACGTCGACATCGTCACCTTGGGCATCAACATGTTCACCCAGGGCGTCGATCCCGAGATCGACTTCAGCCGCATCGACCATGCCCGCCGGGTGTCCGAATACTGCAACCAGATCGAGGTGCATCCGCGGCATCCATGGGTTGGCGACCTGGTCTACACCGCCTTCAGCGGCAGCCATCAAGACGCCATCAAGAAGGGCTTCGAGGCCATCGGCGACGAGTACGGCGAGTGGGAGGTCCCCTACCTGCCGGTCGACCCCGCCCACCTGGGTCGCACCTATCAGGACATCATCAGGGTCAACTCGCAGAGCGGCAAGGGTGGTGTCGCCTATGTGTTGAAGAACGACTACGGCATCGACATGCCCCGCCGCCTGCAGATCGAGTTCGCCCGAGTCATCCAGAAGATCACCGACGACGGCGGCGAGATCTTGCCAGACGCCATCTACAAGACCTTCGAGGAGACCTACCTCAACACCACCAGGCCCCTCACCTACGTCGGCCACAAGTCCAGCTACGACTCCAACGCATCAGACGAGGTCGAGGTCGAGGCGACCGTCATGCTCAACGGCGATCAGCGCATCATCAAGGGCACCGGCAACGGCCCCCTCTCGGCGTTCAAGCACGCCATAGAAAAGGAGTGCGGCATCGAGTGTGTCCTTGTCGACTACACCGAACACTCCATGGGCACCTCTGCCGACGCCAGCGCAGCCGCGTATGTCGAAATCGAGAACCCCAACGGCGACGTCTTCTGGGGCGTCGGCGTACACCCCAACATCGTCACCGCCTCGATGAAAGCACTCGTCAGCGCCATCAACCGCACCTAGAACCCGGTGTAGCTACAGCAGAGCGCCCGCGGCGATGATCAGTGCGGCAAGAGAATCTCGCTCGCCTCGGGGCCGATTGCCGGAACGAGCCGGTCGTGAAGGTGTCGGCGGTTCGCATCAGAAATCATGGTAACCCTCGGGTTGTTGTCACATCGAGGGGAAGGTGCGAAGAACCCATCCAAGCGGTGGGACAGCGCCTGTCGCGTCGGGGAGCGCCCCGATCAGAGCTCAGCTCTGCATCAGGCCGTGCAGGCGGCGAGCCACTTGCGACACCTCGTCGAGTCCGGTGGCCACGTCGATCACCAGGTCATAGACGTCGTCGTTGGACGCCGCCGCTATGTCGACATCGTTCAACTCGAGCATGGCAGCCGCACACATCCAGCCGAGACGCTTGTTTCCGTCCACCAACGGGTGGTTCACCACGACCGAGATCAACAGTGCCGCCGCCCTGTGCCACAGATCCGGGTAGAGGTCGACGCCACCGAACGAGGCCCTGGGCCGGGCGATAGCAGAATCGAGCAACCCCAGGTCGCGCACTGGCAGCGGATCGCCGAGCAAATGGGTTGCGAGCCGCACCGCGTGACGCAGTTCGAGATAGACGATCAACGTCCCAGCCGGTCCAGCGCTTCACCGTGGACCGTCATCACTTTGGCCGCTATTGCGTCGAGACGCTCGAGCATCTGCTGGTCTGCAAGTGCGTCGCACGCAGCGTTGACCGCATCGTCCATCGTCGCGTCGGGAAACATGGCGCGGAGCCGATCGCGAGTTTCGGTCGAGACTTTGATCGTGGTCATCGAGGCCATCCCCCGAGTATACCGATCGGGATACCGAGGGTAGAGAGAGCGATGGGACCAAAGAATCTGCCTACCGTGGTATCCGTTCGGATACCATGACGGTATGGATGCAGCGAGTCTGATTAGAGAGGCCCGATTGGGTTCGGGACTGACGCTTCGAGAGCTTGCCGCCGCGGCCGCAACATCACATTCGACGATCGCGGCCTACGAGTCGGGCAGGAAGTCGCCCAACGTCGCCACGCTCGACCGGATTCTTCGCGCCTGCGGGTATGCCTCCGACGTTCAGCTGACACGCCGACACCGCAGCGGCCTGGGTGGCAGCAAAGGCGACGAGCTTGCCGCTGTGCTCGAGCTCGCCGCCCAGTTCCCGGCCCGCCACTCTCCCACCCTGCAGGCTCCAGTGTTCGCCAGGGCCCGATGACGCTCGTCGAACAAATCATCACGCTTCACCGCCACCTTTCTGACGGCGGTATTGCCCATGCGTTCGGCGGAGCGCTTGCCCTGGCCTGGTGCACAGAGCGGGCCAGGGCGACCATCGACATCGACGTCAACCTATTCGTAGAAGCCGCCGCCGCCGACTTGGCCCTGCGGTGCCTCCCAGCCGACATCGAGATCACCGAAGAAGACCGCGCAGCAATCTCTAGGGATGGCCAGACCCGGCTGTGGTGGGGCGAGACACCGGTCGATGTGTTCTTCAACACCACACCGTTCCACGACCAAGCGAGTCGCCGAGCCAGGCTCGAGCGCTTCGGCGGCGCCGACGTTCCCTTCTTGGCCTGCAGCGACCTGGCCGTGTTCAAGGCATTCTTCAACCGAACCAAGGACTGGGCCGACCTCGAAGAGATGGCAGTAGCCGGTTCGCTCGACACAC
>JAWKIQ010000005.1:200000-343006 GCA_041394185.1 Acidimicrobiales bacterium | reverse complement strand
CTCAGACACCGACACGTTCGTCCCCGACGGCTCCGCAGCCGACAAGGCAGCGGTGCAAGACCAGGTCAGGCCGTCGCGCCCCAAACGAGTCCCGTTGCGCATGGCCAGGGGGGTGCCTGATGACTCGGTCGACGGCGTGGCAGACCTGATCGAAGTTCCTGGTATCAGGGTGGTCGTCGACGGCTACAACGTGGCCAAGACCGGCTGGCCCGACCTCGATCTCGCGCTGCAGCGCCAGCGTCTGTTGACTGGCATCGCGGCCAATCTGGTCGCCACCAACGTCGTCGTCGACGTCGTGTTCGATGGGGCCGACGTGGTGGCCAGGCCGTCCACCAACTCGAGGAACGTCAGGGTCACCTGGTCGCCGCCTGGCGTCGTCGCCGACGACGTGATCATCGAGATGGTGGAAGGGATTGCGACTTCCACGCCGGTGCTGGTCGTGTCGAGCGATCACGAGGTCCAGTACCGGGCCGCCAGATTGGGCGCGAATACCGCCGGCAGTCCGGCGTTCTTTCTCTGGTTGCGCTGACTTCGGCGCCGCTGCGACCACTTGCGAACAGGTGTTCGATGCGGCAGGATGGCTCTGCTATCCCAGCACGGCTCTGCTATCCCAGCACGGCCGTGCCATCTCAGGATTGCTGTGCCATCTCAGGATGGCTGTCCCACCCCCGTCGTACCGTCCGCGAGTAGCCGAAACAACCGGGTCGATCAGTCGACCGCAGCCCAGGAGGCCGCAGCCATGTCAGTCGGTTCGAGCCGAGACCAACCCCGCCGTCACCTAGCCCTCGTCATCGACTGCGACATCTGTGTGGCGCGCCGCACAGATGCCTGCCAAGACTGCATGGTCACCTACCTGGTACGCGACGACCAGGACGAGGCGGTGGTGATCGATCTCGCCGAGGCGCGTGCGCTGAAGGCGCTTGGCGCCGGTGGATTGGTGCCCAAGCTCAGGCATCGGGCCGAGGTCTGAGCACAATGGTCGTGTGCCCAGCCTCGAATTCGCCCACCTAGCCAACCTGGCCTCGGCCTCGGGCATCGATGCCTTCGGCGCCACCGATGCGTCTGAGTTCACCGATGCTCGCCAGGTCATCGAGCAGCGCAAGGCGAGGGGGCTGCACGGGGGCATGTGGTTCACCTACGGCAGACCCGAGCGCTCGGCCGATCCATCGCGAATCTTGCCCGGCGCAAAGACGATTCTGGTCGGCGCTCTTGCGTACTACCGGCCACAGCCACCGTCGCCGACCGAGGCCAAGGCGCCCGCGCTCGTCGGACGGTTCGTGTGGCAGCCGTTCTACGACGAACTTGCGGCCCGCCTCGAGGTCGTTGCGTCGCACCTGCGCGCCGCGGGCGCCCAGGCTGTGGTGGTGCTCGACGACAACCGGCTGATAGACCGCGCAGCGGCCCATCGAGCCGGCTTGGGGTGGTTCGGCAAGAACACGATGTTGCTGCTGGAGGGCGCGGGAAGCTGGTTCGTGCTGGGCTCGATCGTCACAGATGCCGAGGTCGACGTCACAACCGGGGAGGTCCCAGACGGGTGCGGAACCTGTGTGCGGTGTCAGATCGCGTGTCCAACCGGGGCCCTCGACACCGCAGGCGAGCTCGACGCCAGACGTTGCCTGGCGTGGCTGCTCCAGGCCGACGGAGTGTTTCCGGCCGAACACCGCGTTGCGCTGGGCGCCCGCATCTACGGTTGCGACGACTGCCAGGAGGTCTGCCCGCCCAACGTGCGCTTCATCCGCAGCCGCGACGACTCGGCGCAGGCCACGCCACAACAGGCCTGGTCGGACGCCGTCGACATGCTCAACTGCACAGACGATCAGCTGTTGGAAAGCCACGGCGCCTGGTACATACCCAGGCGCCGTCCCGAGTACCTGCGGCGCAACGCGTTGGTGGTGCTGGCCAACGTCGCCGACCCTCAAGACCCCGATATCGCAGACGTCATCGAGCGCTGCCTGTCGAGCGATCAGGCGCTGGTGGTCGCCCACGCCGTGTGGGCGGCGAAGCGTCTGGGTCTCGATCGGCTGGTCGATCACATCGCCGCCGAGGTTGCGGCCGACCCGATTGTTCAGGCCGAACTCGCTCGACACGTCGACGCGCGCCGCTAGGGTCCATCCGGTGGTTCGCCATCTTCTGGTCACCAACGACTTCCCGCCCAAGGTCGGCGGGATCCAGGCGTATCTGTGGGAGCTGTGGCGCCGTCTGCCGGCCGACGAGGTGACGGTTCTGACAACCCCCTACCAAGGGGCTGCTGAATTCGACGCTCAGCAGGCCTTCCGAGTCGACCGGGCCCGAGAGCCTGTGTTGCTGCCTCGTCCGGGCATGGCCAGGCGAATCGACCGTCTGGCCGACGAGGTGGGTGCCGAGTTGGTGGTGATCGACCCGGCCCTGCCCCTCGGTTGGGTAGGGCCATCGCTTCGCCACCCCTATGCCGTGGTGCTCCACGGTGCCGAGGTGGCCGTGCCTGGCCGGTTGCCCATCAGCTCGCAGGCCCTGGCCCGCGTCGTTCGCAACGCCCGATTCGTCATAGGGGCGGGGCAATATGCGGTAGCCGAGGCCGAACGCAGTGCCGGCCGTCGGCTCGCATCGCTGCATGTGCCGCCCGGCGTCGACACCGAACGCTTCTCTCCTCTCGACGAATCCCAACGCGTGGCCGCGCGCCGCCGGTTCGGTGTCGAGCCCGATGCCCCCCTGATCGTGGGGGTCAGTCGTCTCGTGCCCCGCAAGGGATTCGACGTGTTGATCGAGGCCGCAGCGCAGTTGGAGCCGCGACACCCGGGGCTCCGCGTCCTGATCGGAGGCGCCGGTCGCGATCGCAAACGCCTCGAGAAGCGGGCTGCCTCGTCGGGGGCACCGGTCGAGTTCCTGGGCCGTTTCGACGAGGCCGACAAGCCTGCGGTCTACGGCATGGCCGACGTGTCGGCGATGCTGTGTCGGGTCAGATGGGGTGGCCTCGAACAAGAGGGCTTCGGAATCGTGTTCCTCGAAGCGGCGGCGGCCGGAGTGCCACAGGTGGCGGGCCAAAGCGGCGGCGCAGCCGAAGCGGTCGAACACGGGGTCACAGGTCTGGTCGTAGACCGACCGTCCAACGCGGGCGACGTAGTGGCGGCCCTGGACCTGCTCTTGGTCGACCGCGCCTTGCGGCGCCAGATGGGAGCGGCGGCCAGGCAGCGGGCGGTCGAGGAGTTCTCATACGACAAGCTGGCGGCCACACTGCACCATGGGCTCGAAGCAGGTCTCAGGGGTCGGCTCGATGTCGACTGATCGGCCAGGTTGGGACATCGTTCGTTTCGGTTGGGCGGCCACAGGCCTGTTGTGCATCAGCTTGGTTCTGGGCCTGGTGGCGCCGTCGTGGTTCGGCTGGCTGGTCGTCGCCGTCTCGGTGGCAATGTTCGCCGGTGGGGTCGTGACGTTCGCGTGGTCTTACCTGATCGCTGTCGAGCGCAGCCGCACCGACGAGTTGTCTGTCGCAGGTCTCTATCTGCTGGCCGAGGGCGCTCCCAAGGACGTCCGCATCAACATGTTGGGTGCTCTGGGTGTTCAGGTAGTGGCATCGCTGGCCGCCGCGGCGGTCAAGCCCTACTCGTTCATGGCCTTCGGTATTCTCGCCCCGCTGCTGGGAATGGGCCTGGCGGGCATGTGGTCGGCGAGGCACGGTCAGTTCCGACCTCGCATGGCGGATCAGGTTGTGATGGGAAACACTCCCAGACGGTGGCAGAATCAAGATCGACCAGTCGATCAAGACCATCCAGTCGAGGGAGAACCAGCGGTGCTGGACGAAGCAACAGAGACCCGTGTCATCAACGCATCGCCGGCACGTTGCTACGAGATCGCCACCGATTTCGCCAGCTATCCCGAGTGGACCACCGACTTGAAAGACGCCGAGGTGGTCGACGCCGACGCCGAGGGTCGGGCCGAGCTGGTGGCCTTTCGTGCTGCGGCCATGGGGCGCTCTGCCACCTACACGCTGCGCTACGACCACTCCGATGCTCCGCGCGTCCTGTCGTGGACACAAGACAGTGGCGACATCACCAAGCGGCTCGAAGGCTCTTACCTGTTCGAGCCCGTCGATGGCGAGGCCGACAAGTGCCAGGTCACCTACCACCTGATCGTCGAACTGGCCGTGCCCTTGCCCGGCTTCGTCAAGCGACGTGCCGAGGGTCGCATCATCCACACCGCGCTCGACGATCTCCAGTCGCGCGCCGAGACGGTCTGATCCGCCTCCGCAGGCCGAGCCGTCCCTCATGAGCAGCTCGGGCTTCACCGCAGGAATCGATGTCGGTGGCACCAAGTGCCTGGCCGTCGTCGTAGACCCCGACAACCGCATCGTCGCCGAGAGTCGCGTGCCCACCCCGCGAGGTGCCACGGCCCTCATCGACGTGGTCGAGGCCATGGCCCACGAACTCATCGAGCTGGCGGGTGGACTCGACGGAATAGGGGTGGGTCTGCCTGGTCAGATGGACCTCAGTGGCCGCATGGCCTTTGCCCCCAACCTCGACCTCGGCGACCTGCCGCTTCAGGCGCTGCTGGAAGACCGACTCGAGACCGGGGTGTTCGTCGACAACGAGGCGAACTGCGCGGCCACCGCCGAGCTGGCGCTTGGTGTGGCCCGCGGAGTCTCCGATGCAGTTCTGATCACCCTCGGAACCGGTTTCGGCAATGCCATCATCGTCAACGGAATGGTCAACCGCGGTGCCTTCGGCATGGCGGGCGAGTTGGGTCACACCGTGGTCAACCCGTCGGGGCCACAGTGCAGTTGTGGCAACCGCGGGTGCCTCGAGCGCTATGCCAGCGGCTCGGGACTGCAGTGGATGGGGCGCGAAGCTGTCGCCAGCGGCGAGGCACCCCGGCTGTTGACCCTGGCTGGCGGCGATGTCGAGAACGTCAAGGGCGAGCACGTCACCCGTGCAGCTCGCGACGGAGACAAGGCGGCTCTCGAGGTCGTCGACCGCTTCAGTTGGTGGTTGGCGCTGGGTCTCGCCAACGCTGTAGCGGTGCTGGATCCAGAGATGGTGATCCTCGGTGGTGGGCTCGTCACCGACTGGGATCTGTTCGATCAGCGGGTGCGTCACCACTACGACTCGATGGTGCTTGCGGGCGCATACCGGCCACCGCTGCGCATCGAACCGGTGGCCCTGGGCGAACGCGCCGGCGCGTTGGGCGCCGCGTTGTCGGCCCGATCGCTCTAATCGCTGTCGCGACACCCCGCATCGCCCGATACTCTCGCCCGCGTGGAATTCCGCCGCATCACCAACCTGCCGCCCTACGTCTTCACCATCATCGACTCGCTGAAGATCGAGATGCGACGTGCCGGTGCCGACGTCATAGACCTCGGTTTCGGTAACCCCGATCTGCCCTCGCCAGAGATCGCGGTCAACAAGCTGGCCGAGGCTGCTCACAACTCTCGCAACCACCGTTATTCGGCCAGCCGGGGTATCCCGAAGCTGCGCCTGGCCGTGTCGAACCTGTACAAGCGCACCTGGGACGTCGACCTCGACCCAGACACCGAGGTCATCAACACCATCGGTGCCAAGGAGGGGTTCTCGCACCTGATGTGGACCCTGCTGGCGCCCGGCGATGCGGTGCTGGTGCCGGCACCGTCGTATCCCAGACACATCTTCGGGCCGCTGTTCACCGGTGCCAACGTTCGCGAGGTCCCGCTGACCACGGGCGACGAGTTCTTCGACGCCCTGGTCGATCGGTTCGAATATTCGTGGCCCCGTCCGAGGGTCATCGTGTTGTCGTTCCCTCACAACCCGACCACCACGTGTGTCGACCTCGACTTCATGCAGCGCGTGGTCGACTTCGCCCGCGAGCGCGAGGTGTTGCTGGTGCACGACTTCGCCTACGCCGACCTGGGTTTCGACGGCTATCAGCCGCCGTCGATCCTGCAGGCCGAGGGGGCAAAGGAGGTGGCTGTCGAGTTCTATTCGCTCACCAAGTCGTTCTCGATGGCCGGTTGGCGGGTGGCGTTCATGGTGGGCAATCCCGAAGTCGTCGCGGCCTTGGCCAAGCTCAAGAGTTATCTCGACTACGGCACGTTCCAGCCCATCCAGATCGCCTCGATCATCGCCATGAACGAGGCACCCGACTATCCCGCCGAGATGCGCCAGATCTATCAAGGACGCCGCGACGCCCTGGTCTCGGGTCTCAACCGCATCGGCTGGAAGATCGAGCCCCCCAAGGGCACGATGTTCACGTGGGCTCCGATACCCGAGCCGTACCGCGACATGGGCTCTGTCGAGTTCGCCAAGAAGTTGGTGCGCGAGGCCAAGGTGGCCGTGTCGCCCGGTGTCGGATTCGGACCGGGCGGTGAGGGCAACGTTCGCTTCGCTCTCATCGAGAACGAGCAGCGCATCGGCCAGGCCATGTCGTCGCTGCGCACCGCCATGCCAGACCTGGGCTGAGTCGGGCCGCGCTGGCGGTCGCCGATAACATCGGCGCCATGCCAGAGCTTCGTTCGAACACCAGCACACAAGGCCGCAACATGGCGGGGGCCCGGGCTCTGTGGCGGGCCACGGGCATGACCGACGACGACTTCGGCAAGCCAATCGTGGCCATCGCCAACTCGTTCACCCAGTTCGTGCCCGGTCACGTGCATCTGAAAGACCTGGGCCAGTTGATCGCCCGCGAGGTCGAGGCAGCCGGTGCGGTGGCCAAGGAGTTCAACACCATCGCCGTCGACGACGGCATCGCCATGGGCCATGGCGGCATGCTCTACAGCCTTCCCAGTCGCGACCTCATCGCCGACGCGGTCGAGTACATGGTCGAGGCCCACAAGGCCGATGCCCTGGTGTGCCTGTCGAACTGCGACAAGATCACCCCGGGCATGCTGATGGCCGCCATGCGCCTCAACATCCCCACCGTGTTCGTGTCGGGCGGACCCATGGAGGCCGGCAAGACCCGCCTGGCGGGCAACGAGGTCAAGGTCGACCTGATCTCTGCCATGCAAGCGGCCGGCGACCGCCGGGTATCAGACGAAGACGTCGCCGCTGTCGAGCGCTCGGCGTGCCCCACTTGCGGGTCGTGTTCGGGCATGTTCACCGCCAACTCCATGAACTGCCTCACCGAAGCGCTCGGCCTGTCATTGCCTGGCAACGGCACCACCCTGGCCACGCACTCCGACCGCGAGCGTCTGTTCCTGGAAGCGGGCCGCACGGTCGTCGATCTGGCCCGGCGCTACTACTTCAAAGACGACGAGTCGGTGCTGCCGCGCAACATCGCCACCAAGGCTGCATTCAACAACGCGATGGCGCTCGACATCGCCATGGGTGGCTCCACCAACACCGTGCTTCACATCCTGGCCGCGGCCGAGGAAGCCGGAGTCGACTTCACCATGGCCGACATAGACGCCCTGTCGCGTGTTGCCCCCAACATCTGCAAGGTCGCTCCGTCGACCGACAAATACCACGTCGAAGACGTTCACCGTGCCGGCGGCATCATCGCGATCTTGGGCGAACTCGACCGGGCCGGGCTGATCGACACGTCGCTGCCCACCGTGCATTCCGAGACCCTGGCCGCCGCTTTGGACCAGTGGGACATCATGCGACCCACCTGCACCGAACAGGCCAAGGAGTTCTTCCTGGCGGGGCCTGCGGGCATACCCACCCAGGTGGCGTTCAGCCAGTCGACCCGCTGGCCATCACTCGACACCGACCGGGTCGGCGGCTGCATCCGATCGGTCGACAACGCCTACAGCCAAGACGGAGGTCTGGCGGTGCTGTACGGCAACCTCGCCGAGGCCGGTTGCATCGTGAAGACAGCCGGTGTCGACGAGTCGATCCTGAAGTTCAGCGGACCCGCCAAGGTGTTCGAGAGCCAGGAAGCCGCCATGGAGGGCGTGCTCGACGAGTCGAAGGTGGTGGCAGGCGACGTCGTCGTGGTGCGCTACGAAGGTCCGCGCGGAGGGCCTGGCATGCAGGAGATGCTGTATCCCACCACCTATATCAAGTCGCGAGGCCTGGGCGCCCAGTGTGTGCTGCTGACCGACGGTCGATTCTCGGGCGGAACAGCGGGCCTCTCGATCGGTCACGTGTCGCCAGAGGCGGCCGAAGGTGGCCTGATCGGTCTGGTCGAGGACGGCGACATCATCGAGATCGACATCCCCAACCGCACGATCAATCTGGCGGTCGACGAGGCCGAGATCGAGCGTCGCCGCGCCGCCCAGGCCGATCGCGGAGCCGCGGCCTGGACACCCGTCGATCGCGACCGTCACGTGTCGCAGGCCTTGAGGGCCTACGCGGCCATGACCACCTCGGCCGCCAGGGGAGCCGTGCGCGACCTCAGCCAACTCGGCCGCTGACGCGCGCCCCAGCGATCTGGAGGTCGGTTCGCCCCGAAAACCGGGGATTAGTCGCCTCCGTATCGGGCGGGGACGGGTCGACCCCAATCCGCGACATCAGTGCGGCTGCCACCTGGGCGGCGAAGCCAGCCCCATCGGACACGAACTGTTTCCAGGTCAGCGGCAAGATGGTCCAGCCCATTACTTGAAGCTCACGGATCCGCTCGCGGTCCGACTCGAACTTCTCGGCGTTGTCATGCCAGGTTCGACTGTCGAGCTCGATCACCAGTCGTGCATGGGGGTACACCAGGTCGAAACGACCAACCGGTGGGCCGTCGGGCCGTTCGATCTCGTACTCGAGCTCGGGCTTTGGCAGCCCGTGCGTCAGCAGCAGGCGCTCGACCATGCGGCTCCACTTGCTCTCGGGTACCCGCTTTGCCGGGTCCTGCCGATCGAGGACGGCTCGCAGGGTGCCGCATCCGTTGCGGCCGTGGGCCGAATGTATGGCCAGCACTGTGTAGAGGTGCCGCCACTCGAGCATCTGCCGACGAATCGCCTCGTCGGTCAGATCGGTTAGTCGGTTCACATCGAGCACTGCCCCCAGGTCCAGAATGGTTCGATCGATCGGTGTGCACGCGATGCCGTCCTTCTCAATCGGGGTGGTGAGGTGCAGCTGTCTCGATGTGTGCAATCTGGCACCGATGGACGGTTGCCACGCTCCGTGTGCCACGGTGATGTCTGGCGTTGTGGATGTGAATTCGCCGAGCCCGTGAAGACGTGCAGCTGTGACGTGGCTCGCGACACCGCCATATCTCAAACAGGCCGCCAGTGCTTCGCTCTGCCACGTCCGGGCGACCGTCGACACCCGGTACACCCCTCGGTGAACCTTGATGAGCTTTCCGGTCTTGATGCGGCGGTCGAAGCCGCTGCTGCTGATTCCGAGCCCGCGTGCCGTGCGGCGCGTGAAGATTCCGTGAGTGTGGGCCGCAGCTGCGAGCAGTGGGTCGTACGACACCCTGAGGCTTCCTTCTCGTCGATTTGAGAAGGGGGAAGTCGCCCGAACTCTAGCGACGCACTCCCACCTCGCGATCTGGAGGTCGGTTCGCCCCGAAAACCGGGGATTAGTCGCCTCCATATCAGGTGGGGAGGGGAGATGTGCCGGCTGCGGGGCTGCTTCAGCTAGTCGATGCCGTGCTCGAGGGCGTAGCGCATCAGCTCTTGTTTCTTCGACAGGTGCAGCTTGTCGAGGATGTTGCGGGTGTGATTCTCGACAGTCTTGGGCGAGATGAACAGAACCTCGCCGATCTCTTTGTAGCTGAGCCCCTTGGCGACATATCTCAGGACCTCACGCTCGCGATCGGACAGACCCTTGTCGGAGCCCCCGCCCGACTTGGACAGTCGGCGGAACTCGCTGAGAACCAGGCTGGCGAGGCTGGGGGAGAAGACCGGCTCGCCGGCGGCGGCGCGACGCAGCGCGTCGCGCAACTCGTCGGGCCCCGTCGACTTGGTGAGGTACCCCAGGGCACCCGCGGCGACTGCGTCGAGCAGGTCGCGCTCGGCCTCCGAGACCGTCAAGATGACGACGTGGGCTGACTGGCCGCACTCGGAGGCGACCCTGAGGCCGCCCCCGTGGGGCATGTGTAGGTCGCACAACACGACGTCGGGTTTGGTCTCGGCGATCACCTCGATGGCCCGAGCGGCATCGAACGCCTCGCCCACGATGTCGAAGTCGTCTCCCAGGTCGGTGCGCAGACCAGACACCCAGATCGGGTGGTCGTCGGCCACCACGACCCGAATCACGGCACCCATATCTCGACCTCCGTTCCGGCTGCCGAAGACCGGATGGCGACCCGACCGCCGATCTTGTCGATGCGATGCTCGATCGATTTGACCAGGCCGCGGCCCTGCGAACGAGCGAGCCCTACATCGAAGCCGCCGCCGTTGTCGGATACCGAGCAGTACACACCGTCGCCGTCTGGTTCTGCGAACACGGTGATCCTGTCGGCACCAGAATGCTTGGCTGCATTGTTCAGCGCCTCGCCGACCGCCCGAGCCACCTCGTCGATGACGGTTGGCGAGCGATCGGGTAGGTCGTCGGCCAGCACGACGGTGGGAACGATCTTGTAGCGCTTTGCCATCACGTCGGCGACAGACCGCAGGCGAGAACCCATGTCGGTGGTGTTTCGATCTGAGCGCCCGGCGATGTACTCGCGCAGGTCGCGTTCCTGTTCGGCGGAAGCGCTCGAAGCTGGTCGTCGGTCGAGCGCCGCTGGATCACGGCCAGGGTCTGAAGCACTCCGTCGTGCAGCACCACACCCATCTCTTCGCGAGCCCTGGCAGTGGATATCTCGGCTTCGGCCCTCCGCAGCACCCGCACCACCGCCGAGGCCGAAAGCGCCGCCAACACCAGCAGCGCTGCCTTGGACGCGGCCGACACCGACCAGTCGCCTCGGCCTCGCAGCATCGACTCGCCGACATAGCTGCACACCGCCAGCACAACCGCCGAGGCGATGGACCAGCCCGGGCCCAGGGCCAGGGCCATGGCGATGATGCCAGCGGCGGGCCAGGCCCACGCCAGCGACTGCTGTCGGCCCGGTTCGTAGACGAGGTCTTCTCCCAACAGCAGAACCGAGGCGACGACCACCTCGGCCACCGTCAACCAGATGTGCATGCTGCGGGTCAGCCCCGGGCGTGTGACCGCCGTGGTGCCGGCGGTGACGACCGTGGCGACAGACAAGGCAGCAACGCCCAACGCAACGCTTTCGAGGTGCTCGCGCCCAGCGAACAGGCCAACCCAGGCCCACAACAAGGCGAACCAGCGAAACGCCCCCAAGCCTCTGGCCATGCCCAGGTCGAGCGTTGTCACCTCCGCCTTCACCGGCTCAAAGGTAGACGGCGGGGCTTTGTGTTCTGGGGAGCAAACACCATGTGCCACAGCAGAACCAATGTCGCGGTGGCTACGAACACCACACCTGCGTGACCCGAAGCCCAGGCCTTCAGGGCCGCCGAGGTGATGGCGGCGAATCCGAAGGTTGCCCACGGTCCCCGGTCCCAGCCCGACGGCCGGGCCAGAAGCGATTGGCGTTCGATGCGTGACACGAATGCCACCACCACGATGAGGATCAGCGCGGCCATAGCCATGAGGGGAAGCTTCTGAATCCACCAGGCACCGGTGCCCACCTCGGCGGTTGGCAGCAAGCCGAGCGGCCATGCGATGGCGCCGGCGACGATCGCTGCGGTCATGTGCCACAGGTAGACCGACATGGCGACGGCGTTGCCGGCGACGGTGGCGACCCATGCTGTGCGACCCAGGCCATCGCCTGCGAGGAACCGGGTGACAGCGGGTGCGGCTGCGATGGCGGTGGCGCTGTAGGCCAGGCCAAAGGTCAGCAGAGCGATCGAAGGGGGATGTGTCGGTGAGAATGCAAGTCCGGGGAAGTGCACCATCGCCACCGGCCACGGGCCGACCGACACCAGGGCGATCGTCACCGCCCAGGCACTCGCGGCGAGCGCCACCATCGAACGGCCCGATGGCAGCAGCCCGTCTCGCCAGGCAAACCCGAGCACCTGGAACAACAGCCATCCCAGAACCCAGTTGATCTGGGGCACCACGGGTACGCCCGAGTATCGGGCCACCTCGACGGCACCGAACACGGCTAGCAGAATCGCCGGAAGCGCCACCGGGTGCGCTCTAAAGCGCGGAAGCACGTAGGGCGCCAGGGCCGTGTCGATCGTGTAGTTGGCCAGGAACCACAGCGGTATCGCCGCGGCGGTGGCAGCCAGGCCGACAAGGCCGGCCGATCCCGCGACGGCGCTCGCTGCCAGAGCCACCAGCCACGTTGTGGCCAGTGCAACGGTTGGGGCGAGCATGCGGCGCATTCGGCCGGCTATCCATCGCTGGGGGCTGGCGTCTTCGGAGCTGCTGTGGGCGTCGAGCGACATCGCCGACGCAAACCCACCGACCACGAAGAACAGTGGCATCACCTGGAACAACCATGTGATCCACGACATCGACGGGGCGTATTCGAGGGCGTTTCCGGCTTCGATGGAGCCGTCTGGCCCCACGCTGATGGCGACAGCGCACCAGTGCCCGATGGCAACGGCCAGCATGGCGACGGCTCTGTAGGCGTCGACGGCGCGGTTTCGGTCGGGGCGGGCCTCGGCTGCCAGCGAGGCGGCCGAGGGGGCGGTTGTTCGAAGGGATTCGGTCATGAATCCCATTGAGACCTATGACGGCCCCCACGTCAGTCGTGAAAATCCCCCAAAGATTGGTGGGGAAGCCCCCCAGCTGGTGGTTTGCCCGCCGAGTCAGGCCCAGCCGCGACTGCGCTCGACCGCCTCGAGCCACTTTGAGTGCAGGGCGTCGGCGGTGGTGCGGTCGGCTTCTGGGGTTGCCTCGACGTCGAGTTGCCAGGCAGCCGACACGTCGTCGGTCGAGGTCCAGACGCCCTCGGCCAGGCCGGCCAGGAACGCGGCGCCCAAAGCGGTGGTCTCCGTGATCTTGGGCCGCGACACGGGCACGCCCAACTGGTCGGCCTGGAACTGCAACAGAAGGTCCATAACCGAGGCCCCGCCGTCGACCCGCAAGGCGGCTACCGGGTAGCCGGCCGCAGCCGTCATGGCGTCGACCACATCGCGGGTCTGATAGGCCATCGACTCGACCACCGCGCGGGCGATCTCGGCGCGACCGGTGCCTCTGGTTATGCCGACGATGGTGCCCCTGGCGTAGGGATCCCACCACGGCGAGCCCAGGCCGGCCATGGCAGGCACGAAATAGACACCGCCCGTATCGGGGACAGAAGCGGCCAGAGGGCCGATCTCGGGCGCAGCACCGATGATCCCCAGGCCGTCTCTCAGCCACTGGATGGCGGCCCCGGTGATGAACACCGACCCCTCGAGCGCGTAGGTGGTCGACCCGTCGGCGAGGGTCCAGCCGACGGTGGTCAGCAACCCCTCGACCGGCTCTGGGCACTGTGGCCCGACGTTCATCAGCACGAACGAACCGGTGCCGTAGGTGTTCTTTGTCATGCCGGGCTCGAGGCACGCCTGCCCGAACAGCGCCGCCTGCTGGTCGCCAGCCACGCCAGACACAGGGATGCCCGCACCCGCAGGGCAATCGTGCGAGGTCAGCCCGTAACGGCCCGAAGACGGACGAACCTCTGGCAGGGCCGACATCGGCACGCCCAGCAGCTCGCACATCTCGGCACTCCACTGCAGGGTGGTGATGTCGAACAGCAGCGTGCGGCTGGCGTTGGATGTGTCGGTGACGAAGGCCTGACCGCCGGTCAGCTTGTAGATGACCCAAGCGTCGATGGTGCCCAACGCCAGGTCGGCATCGACCTGGACGCCGCCGGGTCCGAGTAACCACTGGGCCTTGGTGCCCGTGAAATAGGGGTCGAGAACCAGGCCGGTGGTGCGCCGCACCAGGTCGAGATGGCCGGCCTCTGCCAACTCATCGCAGCGGGCCGCCGTTCGACGGTCCTGCCACACGATGGCCTTGTGGCGGGGTTCGGCCGTCTTGCGGTCCCATGCGACCACCGTTTCACGCTGGTCGGTGATGCCGATCGCCGCGACCGGTTGATCGAGGCCGGCGACCAGTTCGGCGAGCGTGGCCTGCACAGCAGCCCAGATCTCGTTTGCGTCGTGTTCGACCCAACCCGGTTGGGGGAAGTATTGGGGGAACTCTCGGTACGCGATGCCTACCGGCGTGCCGGTTTCGTCGATGGCGAACGACCTGACCCCAGTGGTTCCCGCGTCGATAGCGATGACAACAGCCACAATTGACCTCCGGCGCTCGCCGTCGACAGTAGCGTCGGTAAGGTCCGTCCGACGACAACCAAACCACCCGGGAGCAACGTTGAGAATCGGTGTGATGACAGGCGGAGGCGACTGTCCAGGCCTGAACGCCGTGATACGTGCGGTCACCAAAACGGCCAAGGTCACATACGGCGACGAGATCGTCGGGTTTCTCGAGGGCTGGCAGGGCGTCATCGACCGGACGTTCATCGACCTCACCAATCACGACACCTCGGGCCTGATCGGCATGGGTGGGACGATCCTGGGGACTTCGCGCTCGAACCCCGGGCTGTTCGACGGCGGCCTGGCCAAGGCCAAGGAGAGCCTCGACGAGATGGGCCTGCACGCCCTGGTAGTCATCGGAGGCGACGGCACCCTGCGCGCAGCTCACGAGCTGCAGCACCTGGGAGGCAACGTCATCGGCGTGCCGAAGACGATCGACAACGACATCGCGGGCACCGAGTACACGTTCGGTTTCAACACCGCGGTTCAGATCGCCACAGACCTCATCGACCGCCTGCGCACCACGGCCGAGTCTCACAACAGGGTGATGGTCGTCGAGGTCATGGGCCGCCACGTAGGCCACGTGGCCACCCACGCCGGTATCGCCGGCGGCGCCGAGGTGATCTTGGTGCCCGAGCAGCCCTTCGACATCGACGAGGTGTGCGAGCGCCTCAGGCGCCGGCACTCGCATGGCAAGTTCAGCTCGATCGTGGTGGTGGCCGAAGGCGCAATGCCCAGGGAGGGCACGTTCGACGTCGCCGAACCCGAGGTCGACATGTGGGGCAACCCCAAGCTGGGAGGCATCGGCGACATGGTGGGGCGCGCGATCGAGCAACGGACCGGTTTCGAGTCACGGGTCACCGTCCTGGGACATGTGCAGCGCGGCGGAACCCCCACCGCCTACGACAGGGTTCTGTGCACCCGATATGGCGTTGCTGCGGTAGAGGCCATCCACGATCGAGACTTCGGCAAGATGGTCTCGTTGTCGGCCGATTCGATCATCCGGGTACCACTCGACGACGTCGTCGATCACGAGAAGCCGGTGTCGCAACGCCTCTACGATGTCGCCTCGAAATTCTTTGCCTAGGTGATGGCCGCCGCTCAGCTAGTTTGGTGTGAGTGAGAATCATCGTTGTCGGGGCCGGCGAGGTCGGCTCCTACGTGGCTCATCGTCTGAGCCGTGAGGGCCACGACGTCGTAGTCATCGACCGCTCCCGGCGTCGCTTGCGAGAGATCGACGACGAGCTCGATGTGATGACCGTGCTGGGCAGTGGCAGCAGCCCGGTGGTGTTGTCCGAGGCCGGGCTGGCCAAGACCGACCTGGTGGCCGCCCTGACCGACGACGACGAGGTCAACCTGATCGCCTGCATGCAGGCCAAACAGGCCGGCGTCGCACAAACGGTCGCCCGCCTGCAGAACGCAGACCTGCGCGGCCGCGCCGGCCTCGACGTGCGGCGGGCCGTGGGCGTCGACATGGTGATCGACCCCGACGAGGAGATCGCAGACGAGATCCTCGAGCTGATCAGCTTCCTGGGTGCCACCGACGTTCGCGAGATGGCCGGTGGCGAGATCCTGCTGATCGGTTGCCGTCTGGGTCCGCAGGCTCCGGCGCTGGGCCGCAAGATGTCCGACATCGGCAAGGACTATGACCCCAACTGGGAGTTCATCTTCGGCACCGTGACCCGCAGCGGCGAGACCATCATCGTTCGGGGCGACTACACACTGCTCGAGGGCGACCTGCTGCGTGTGGTGTGTAAGCGCCGCGGCCAGGGCGACCTGATGGAGTTGCTGGGACTCAAGCGCCAGCGCATCAGAAGGGTGATGTTGCTCGGCGGCGGGCGCACCGCCGAGAAGGTCGCCAAGGTGTTGTGCCGCCGCGGTGTCGAGGTGGCCGTCGTCGAGCGAAACTACGAACGATGCCAAGAGTTGTCAGAGAAGCTGGCCAACGCGTTGGTGCTGCACGGCGACATCACCGAGGTCGACCTGCTGGTCGAAGAAGAGGTGGGCACCTACGACAGCGTCGTGGCGCTCACCGGTGAAGACGACGCCAACATCCTCGCTTGCTTGTTCGCCAAGGCCGAAGGTGCCCGTGAGACCGTCGCTGTAGTTCACAGGCTGGGGCTGCTGTCGTTGCTGGACCAGATCGGCATCGATGCCGCACTGTCTCCTCGCACCGTGTCGGCCAACAACGTGCTGCGGTTTGTGCGCGGCGACGTCGCCCAGGTAGCGACCTTCCTCGAGGGCGACGTAGAGGTGATCGAACTCGAGGTCCAGCCAGGCACGGTTGCGGTAGGCAAGTCCATCGCCGACCTGGGGCTCAACCACGAGATCCTGGTCGCAGCGATCTTGCGCGACGGCAAGGCCGAAATCGCCAGGGGCCGGTCGGTCATACGGGTTCGCGATCACGTGGTGGTGTTCGCCTCGCCCGAGTTGGTCCCCGAGGTCCACCGGGTCTTCGGATAGGACCACCGAGTCTTCGAGATGGTCCACGTACCCACGAGGCTGAGCGGAGCAGCTTTCTCGCTGTCCAAACGAGGTGGCATGTTGATGCGGTCCGGCCGCATCGATTCGGCTCCGATTCTCACCATGGGGGTGGTGCTGGCGCTCGGCGGCTTCGCCGTCTTGCCGGCCGCGCTGCTCGACGTCGTCACCGATGGCGGACACGAGCTGAGCCTGGCCGCTGCGGCACTGCTGCTGATTGCCTTCGGGGCACCTCTGGTGTGGCTGTTTCGACTGCCGTCGCGCATGTCGACTCAGGGGTTGTTCTCGTCTCTGGTGGCCGGCGCTCTTGCGATGATGGTTGCGGGCGCGGTGGTGCACCTGGCCACGGGCGCGGTCGACACCGTGGTGGATGCGTTCAGCGAGGGCGCGGCGGGCGTCAGCACCACGTCGGCCAGCGTCATCGTCGACCCATCGCAGTTGTCGCGCGGCGAGCAACTGTTTCGCGCCATGCTGCAGTGGGGCTCGGGTGTCATGAGCCTGGCTGCCATCGTGAAGGTGTTTCCTCGTCTGGGCATCGGCGGTCTCGAGGCTGGGGGAGGGGTTGCCACCAGGGCCGCGGCTCGCCTGTCGCCCACGACGGGGGGAAACGTCAGGCGCCTGACAGCGTTGTATGCCCTGTTCACCGGATTGGTCGCGGCGGCATACGCGTTCGCCGGAATGGGCACCCTCGACTCGGTGATGCACGGTCTCACCGTCGCCTCTACCGGCGGCTGGAGCACCCGGGCCGGATCGATCGGGGCCTTCGATTCGGCCGGCATCGAATGGGTGAGCGTTGCTGCGATGTTCGTGGCCGGCATAAGCCTGCCCTTCGGCTTCAAGGTGCTGCGCACCGGCCGTCTCGACCTGCTGCTGACAGCGTGGGAGTTCAGGGCCTATTCGCTCATCTCGCTGGGCTCGACGCTGGGTCTGGTGGCCTGGAGCGGCGACTGGAGCACCTACGGCGTGCGTCAGGGTGCTCTGGCCGCCACCTCGGCCATCTCGACGACGGGCCTGTGGTCAGCGAACCCCAACACCTTCAACGACCCGGGTGTGGTGTTGCTGATAACTCTCGTGGCAGTGGGCGGCATGTCGGCCTCGCTCACCGGCGGCATCCGGATTTCGCGCATCCTCGTCGTGTTCGGGGTGATGCGCCGCGAGATAACCCGTCAGCTGCACGACAACTCGGTGAAGATGGTGCGCGTCGGCCGATCCACCGTGGGCGATGCCGTGGTGGGGCGCATCATCGGCGAGATCGCACTCAACGCCCTGGTGGCCTCGATCGGCTATCTGGCATTGGCGATGTTCGGCGACGACGTCTTTTCGGCCATCGGCGCCGCCGTCTCGCTGCTGGCCACCGCCGGTCCGGCCTATGGCAGTCCCGACCCCTCGACCACCCTCACGGCCATCAACGACGGCGGTCACTGGGTGGCGATCGCCCTGATGATGTTGGGCCGCATCTCGATCCTGCCCGTGTTGGGGGTTCTGGCGGTGGCATCTAAGCCGATTCGCCGCTTGGCCCGGCGCAGCCGGTTCACCCTCGTTCGAGCGGGTGGCGATCGATGAGCGCCACCTCGAGCACGGCTTCGCTTCGCCTGGGTGGCCGCTGGAGGCTTACGAGCACCACCGCCCACGTGACCGGCATCGCTCTGGTTCTGGTGGCTTCGGGCATGGCCCTTTCGGGGCTGGTGGGCTGGTTCGACGCGGGCCCCGACCGCGGCACAGATGTGTGGGCCTGCATGGCCTCGGCAGTGCTGACTGGCGCCGTCGGCGTTGCGCTGTGGATGACCTCGCGTCTGCCTCAACGCCAGTTGCCCAGTGTTGCGTTCAGGGCGGTCACGGTGTCGTGGATCGCGGTCTCGGTGGCCGGCGCCCTGCCGTTCTTGTTCTCGGGGCTGATCGACTGGGCGCACATAGACGACGCGTTGTTCGAGTCGATCTCGGGTTTCACCTGCACCGGCTCGACGATCCTCGACGACATCGACACCGCGCCCAGCGGTGTCATGTTCTTTCGCCAGTTGACCCAGTGGTTCGGCGGCATGGGCCTGATCGTGCTTGCTGTGGCGGTCATGCCAACGCTGAAGGTGGGTGGTCTCGAACTGATCGCCGCCGAGGCCCCCGGTCCTGCCCCAGACCGCCTTACCCCTCGTGTGCAAGAGACCGCCAAGCGGCTGTGGATGCTGTACGCAGGGCTGACGGCTGCCATTGCGCTGGCGCTGATGGTGTTCGCCAGGATGGGGCTTTATGACGCCCTGGCGCATGCTTTCACCGCAGCTGCGACCGGTGGGTTCTCCAATCATCAAGCCTCGGTGGCGTACTTCGACAGCGCCATGGTCGAAGCCATCCTGGTGGTCGGCATGCTGGTCGCCGGTGCCAACTTCACGCTCCATTGGCAGGCACTCAACGGCGACTGGAAGGTCTACTCGAGGGTCAGCGAGTTCCGTATCTACGTGGGCCTGTTCGTCGGAGCAGTGGTGCTGGCAACCGCCTTGAACGTCGACCTGGGCGCAAGCCTCGTTCACACGTTCCGAGACGCCACCTTCAACGTCGCGTCGCTGATGACCAGCACGGGTTTCGGCACCGTCGATTTCACCCTGTGGGGGCCCGCCAGCCAGGTGCTGTTGATGCTGCTGATGATCCCGTGCGCCATGACCGGATCGACCTCGGGTGGAATGAAGGTGTTGCGGCTCGAGGTCATGGCCAAGTACGCCATCCGTGAGATCAGCCGGGCCAGGCACCCGCGGGCGATTTCGCCGCTTCGCCTGGGGCCGGTGGTGGTTGGTGAAGACATCGTGGCTCGCACGATGGGGTTCGTGCTTCTGTATCTGACCGCCACCCTCGTGGGCGGCGCCCTGGTGACGGCCGCGGGAACAGACCCCGTCAGCGGTTTCTCGGCAGCCATCACGGCCGCGGGCGGCATCGGTCCTGGTCTGGGCGATGCAGGACCTGCCCACACCTTCCTCGATCTGCCCCGGCTCGGCCGGCCGGTGCTGATGTTCCTGATGCTGTTCGGCCGCCTCGAGGTGTTCCCGGTCATCATCTCCATCGGGGCGGTCCTGGGCATGAGCAGGAGGGCGACTGCGAGGGTGGCCGGCCGTTGACTTCGTCGCGAACACGCGTCGACGAGCCCTTCGGGGCCGGTCTGGGCTCAGCGCGGCCGCGCTATACCAGCGCACCACTTCACGTCACCGGCATCGCACTGATGATCGTTGCTGTGGGAATGTTCGTTTCGGCGGTCGTGGGACTGGTCGACGGCGGTGCCGATCGCTGGACCGACGTGTGGTCGATGGCGGGGTCGGCCCTCGTCTCGGCCGGTGTCGGTGCCACGATGTGGTTCTTCACCGCCCTGCCCCGCCAACAGCTGCCCGCGGTCGCCTTCACCACCGTGTCGTTGTCGTGGATTGGTGTATCGGTCGTGGGTGCTCTGCCGTTCTTGTTCGCCGGCACGTTCGATTGGGCCTACGCGGACGACGCCTTGTTCGAGTCGATGTCTGGGTTCACCTGCACCGGTTCAACTCTCATAGGCGACCTGTCGCAGGTACCCAAGGGAGTCAGGTTCTTTCGTCAGATGACGCAATGGTTCGGCGGGATGGGGCTGATCGTCCTGGCCGTTGCAATCCTGCCTGCGCTGAAGGTGGGCGGTCTCGAGCTGATCGCCGCCGAGGCGCCGGGGCCCACCCCCGACCGCCTGACGCCCCAGGTTCGCGAGACCGCGAAGCGGCTTTGGATGCTGTACGGGTCGGTCACGGTGGTTATCGCGCTTGCCCTGATGCTGACCGGGATGGACCTCTACGATGCCGTTTCGCACGCCTTCACCACCGCATCGACGGGCGGCTTCTCGCCCTACAGCGCGTCGGCCGGTCACTTCGACAGTGCCCTGGTCGAGATCGTCCTGATCGTTGGGATGGTTTACTGCGGCGGCAACTTCGCTCTGCACTGGCAGGCGTTGAAGGGCGATTGGTCGGTGTATCACCGGGTCAGCGAGTTCAGGGTCTACCTGGGCATGACCATCGTGTTGATCCCCGTTGTGGCGGCCTTGAACGTCGAGCTCGATGTAGACCACGCCAGACGGGCGCTCGACGCAGCGTTCAACGTCACGACCGTGATAACCAGCACCGGTTTCGGCACCGCAGACTTCACATTGTGGGGGCCGGCCAGTCAGGTCTTGTTGCTGTTGTTGATGATCCCAGCGGGCATGACCGGGTCGACGTCTGGTGGCATCAAGACACTGAGGCTTCAGATACTGGTGAAATATGCGCTGCGCGAGATCGGGCGGGCCCGCCATCCACGGGCCATATCCCCGCTGCGGCTGGGGCCGGTGCCCGTGCGAGAAGAGGTCGTCAACCGGACCATGGGCTTCGTTCTGCTGTACCTGATGGCCACGCTGGTTGGTGGGGCGCTGGTCACGGCGTTTGGCACCGACCCGGTAACAGGCTTCTCGGCAGCCATCTCGGCGGCGGGCAACATCGGGCCGGCTTTGGGCGAGGCTGGTCCGGCATCGACCTTTGCAGTGATCCCGCGCCTGGCGCGTCCGGTCCTGATGTTCTTGATGCTGTTCGGCCGCCTCGAGGTGTTCCCGATGATCATCGCCGGGGCCATGCTGCTGCGGCCGCTGCGACGCTCGACCAGGCTCAGATTCCCCCGACCCTGAGCGTCGCAAAGTCTTCGGTGGTCAGCGGTATCGGAACCCCGTCGGCGTCGAGTTCCTGCAGTTCGCCCGCACCGTTGGACACCGCTCGCCAGAGGCCGTTCTCTTGGAAGTTGACCCCGGCCAGATCGGGGTTTGCGCGAAGGCCGGTCAGGACTAGCTGGCCTATCAGCTGGGTGCGCGCCTCGCCCTCGAACCTCAGGAACGGTGTTTCTTCTGTGAACTCGCCCCGGATATCCAGCACCAATACCTCGTTCGAGACCGTGACCCCAATGTCCATGTCGCTCGGGACGCGGGTTTCGTCACCCTGAGCCAGCTCGGACTCGGTCGGACCGACCAGCAGGGCGGCGATGACCTCGTCGATGGTGATTGGCTCGGGGATCTCTCGCAGTCTTGGCACCAGGCGACCGTCGCGGATCAGGTAGATGATCCGCTGGTTGGCAGCGATCTCTTCGGGAATCGTGGTCGTCGTTGTGGTGGTGGGCTCGAGGTCGAAGTCCGAAGGAAGAGCCACGGGTACCGGTTCGTCATCGACGGGAATGCCGCATGCGGCCAGCACCGAGGCCACACACGTCAAGGCAATCAGCAGGCCGGCGGATAACCGCCGGCGAAAGGGGATTGTGGCGGGTAACCGCCGGCGAAAGGGGATTGCGGCGGATAACCGCCGGCGAAAGGGGATTGTGGCGGGTAACCGCCGGCGAGAGGGGATTGCGGCGAAACGGTTCATGGGTCGTACCTGGGCATTTCGACGACGAACACCGATCCGTCGAGGCCGTCGGAGCGGTCTTCAACCCACACCTGCCCGTGGTGAAGCCTGACGTGTTCTGCCACCAGAGCCAGGCCCAGGCCCGCACCTCCGCCGCTGCCGCGCCTGCGGGCCGCCGAGCCCCTGGCGAAGCGCTCGAACACCAGCTCGCGCTCGTCGGGAGGTACCCCTGTGCCACGGTCGGCGATGACGATTCTGACGTTCTCGCGGGTACACGTCACCGTGACCTCGGTGGGCCCGCCGGCGTACTTGTCGGCGTTCTCGAGCAGGTTCGACACCACTTGGTACAGGCGCCGTTTGTCTCCGTTGACCATGGCGTCTTCGTCGCACTGAACGTCGAAGTCGACCTCGGTGTGGTTCGTCGTGTGAAGCACTGCCGACACCAGGTGGGCAACCACGATGGGGTCGAATGAAGCGTCTAGCGATCCTGCGTCGGACCTGGAGATCTCGAGGAGGTCCTCGACCAGGCGCTGGAAGCGGTGAACATCGTCAGACAGCAGGTCGAGGGCGGCCTGCGACCGCTCGGACAGTTCGTCGCGGCGAGACTCGAGCACTTCGATCGATGCCCGCAGAGTCATGAGCGGTGATCGCAGCTCGTGGCTGACGTCGCTGGCGAACCTGGCGTCGCGTTCGATGCGCGCTTCTAGCGACCCGGCCATGTTGTTGAACGAGTCGACGATGGTGTCGAGGTCGGGGTCGGCAGGTTCTTCGAGGCGGGTGCTCATGTCTCCAGCGGCGATGGAGCTGGCAGCCGAGCTGATGCTGGTGAGTGGTGCCAGAACCCTGGTGCTGGCGTACACACCCAACAAGGCGCTCGACATCGTGGTGCCAAACGACGCGACGAACAGCGTCAACAACAACGATCTGAGGTTGTCGTTGAGCTCGGACAGCGTCACCACCTCGAAGTAGCTGATGTTGGTGCTCGCGATGGCCACCCCGAAGGCCATCGATGCGACGCCGTTGGGCCGCGTGTAGCGCATCCGGTATGCGCCGGTTCCGGTCTCGACCGTTTGAACCAGGTCTGCTGGGAGGTCATCTGGGGTAAGGCGCGGCGCCACCCACGGATTCTCTGCGTCGGTGTTGCGCAGTATCGGCGACCCGCCCACCACCTGGGGCAGGTTCTGGAGGACTTCGCTGTACGAGGGGTCCGAGAACGCAGAGATCCCCTGGATCGCGGCGGCGTTGGAGAAAAACTGCCGCTCGGCCGACTGCGAGCGCTGGTCGAGGTTGGTCGAGCGTGTCACCGAATAGGTGATGGTCGACAACAGCACCGACAAGAACAGGCCGCCCAGCGCAAAGGCCAAGATGATGCGCGCCCGGAGGCGCAAGCCGCTGCGAAGCATGTTCATGCCGGTACCTGGGAGATTGGGTCGCCTGGCACTAGGGCTGCAGCTTGTACCCCATGCCACGAACGGTCACGACATGGCGGGGATGGGCGGCGTCTGACTCGACCTTGGTGCGCAGTCGCCTGACGTGTACGTCGACCAGGCGGCCGTCGCCGAAATAGTCGTAGCCCCAGACCCTCTCGAGGAGTTGCTCGCGGCTGAACACCTTGCCGGGGCTGGACGCCAGTTCGCACAACAAACGGAACTCGGTCTTGGTGAGGTGCAGTTCTTCGCCTCCTCGCTTTACGACGCCCTGGTCTGGTGCGATTTCGAGGTCGCCGACGCGCAGCACCGGTGTGTCGGGCGAGGCCACGCGGTGGCGGCGAAGCAGGGCGCGAATACGCGCCGAGAGCTCCTTGGGAGCAAAGGGTTTGGTGAGGTAGTCGTCTGCGCCGGCCTCGAGGCCGGCGACCACGTCGTGGGTGTCGGCCCGTGCTGTGACCATGACGATGGGCACGTCACTGACCCTGCGGATGTTGCGGCAGAGTTCGAAACCGTCGATGCCAGGCAACATGATGTCGATGAGCACTACGTCGGCAGGCTCGCGCGAGAACTTCTCGGCTGCCTCCTCGCCGCTGTCGGCCTCGTCGACAATCCAGCCCTCGTCTTCGAGAGCAAAACGCACTGCGGTGCGAATTCGCTCGTCATCTTCGACTGTGAGTATTCGTGTTCCCACGTCAGAGATATTGGCCTATTTCGCGGCCGAAGTGTCGCCACTATGTCGGGCGGCCTGTTCGGCGGTGGTCATGAAGGCGTCGATTCGGTCGTAGCCGACGGTGCCGGCAGCCAGCACCCGCTTGGCTTCGGGGTCGTAGGCAGCCCGTCCGGCTGCCTCCTCGACGATGAGCATTCCGGCCGCTACATCCCAGATGTTCGGCCCGGTTTCGTAGTACGCGTCGACCCTTCCGGCAGCCACGTGGCACAGGTCTATGGCCGCCGAGCCCGCCCGTCTGATGTCTCTGATACCGGGCATCACGTGGGCCAGAACGGCGGCCTGGTGCCGGCGTTGTTCGGGGTCGTAGCCGAAACCGGTTGCCAGCAGCATCAGCGCCGGGTCGTCTGCGGTGGTGCAGCCGAGCCTGGTGTGGCCACAGTAGGCACCGCCGCCCAGGGTGGCGCGGTACTGCAGGTCCATCGCCGTGTCGTGAACCACCCCCACGACCGTGCGTCCGTCGACCTGAACCGCCAGCGACACGGCGTGCGAAGGAAAGCCGTAGGTGTAGTTGACCGTCCCGTCGAGGGGGTCGATTATCCACACGATGCCCGAGGTGCCTTCGTCGTTGGCCCCCTCTTCGCCGATGATCGCGTCGTCGGGACGGTTGCGGCGCAGCCAGTCGACGATAAGCCGTTCGCTGTCCTGGTCGACCTGGGTGACCGGGTCGGTGAGGCTCGACTTGGTGTCGACCCGTCCCAGACCGCCCTGGCGATGGCGGTCGACCGCCAGGCGAACCAGGCCCAGCGCCACGACCAGCAGCGAGTCGGCGTCGACGCCGGCAGGCCCGGGAGAAGTGTCTTCTGTGGTCACTGTCGGCGCTGTCGCAACGGTGCCTGGGCGTTCCATTCGCTCATGGCGCGAAGGGTCAGCACGGCGATCACGGCCACACCGGCGGCCGCCAGGATGGCGCCCGCCACGGCGCCGAGGGTCGACTGGGTTCCGCAGTCGCCAGTGCACTGCAGATCGGTGACGGCCCAACCCACGAGGCCTCCGCATATGCCGGCGACGATGATCGCCGAAAAGGCCAGGCCGCGCGCCAGGGTCGATGGCAGGGCGGTGGGCGCCAGGGTGGGCTCGGGCAGCTCGACCGCGGCCGGGTCGGTGCTGCGGGGCGGATCGGTCGGATCGCTCATGGTTTTGCGAGCATAGCTAGCGCTAGGGTTCAACCCGTGCGCAAGTGGACCGTTGCCGGGGGAATCATCCACGACGGCGAGCATCTCCTGCTGGTCGAGAATCTGCGTCGCAACGGGCGACGAGACTGGTCGACGCCAGGCGGTGTGGTCGACCCTGGCGAATCGGTGTTGGGCGCGCTGACGCGCGAGGTGCGCGAAGAAACCGGCATCGAGGTCGAGAGCTGGGAGCGCAAGCTGTACGAGGTCGATGTCATCGCACACGACATGGACTGGCACATGCGGGCCGAGATCCACCTGGCCAGCGCCTACGCCGGCGACATCTTCATCGACGATCCCGACGGCATCGTCACACAGGCCCGCTGGAGCACCCCTGCCGAGACCCTCCAGCTCTTGGCGGGTGGG
The DNA here is from genome assembly GCA_041394185.1 of Acidimicrobiales bacterium. NCBI lineage: Bacteria > Bacillati > Actinomycetota > Acidimicrobiia > Acidimicrobiales > Acidimicrobiales bacterium. The sequence continues at coordinate 317,402 of JAWKIQ010000005.1, read as the reverse complement.
CTGGCTTGGCTGGTCGAGCCTCTGACCGACTGGCTCGAGCATCGCTGGGACACCGGTGTCAGGTCTTACGGTTTCGACGTGACCGGCGCATACCCCGACGGAATGTCGATCTCGCGCCGCGAGCTCGACTGAGGCCCCACCACGATGTCCACCCTGCCCGACGGGTCGTGGGGCGAACCCGACGTGTTGCACGTCGACATGGATTCGTTCTACGTGTCGGTCGAGGTGTTGCGCGACCCGTCGCTTGCGGGCAAGCCGGTGATAGTGGGTGGCAGCGGCGACCGTGGGGTAGTGGCCTCGGCGTCGTATGAGGCCAGGGCGTTCGGCGTCAGGTCTGCGATGCCTTCGAGCCGGGCCCGGCGTCTGTGCCCCAACGCCATCTTCGTGCACGGCGACCATCGCCGATACGGCGAGGTCTCCAAACAGATCCACGAGATCTTCGCCGAGGTAACGCCCCACATCGAGCCCATCGCCCTGGACGAGGCGTTCTTGGACGTCAGCGGCGCCAGGCGGCTGCTGGGCTCGGGCGAGCAGATCGCTTGGTCGATCCGGTCACGAATCGAGAACCGGCTGGGCCTGAACTGTTCGGTTGGTGTCGCCCCGAACAAGCTGCTGGCCAAGCTCGCCAGCGAGGCCGCCAAGCCCATCGCCGACGTAAAGGGTGTTCGGCCCGGCCGCCAGGTGGTGGTGGTCGAAGCCGACCAGGCGTTGCAGTTTCTGCACGCCCACCCCATACGCGCTCTGTGGGGCGTGGGGCCCAAGACCCATGATCGCCTCAGTGCACTGGGCGTGCAGACCGTGGCCGACCTGGCCCGCATACCGCTGGAGCCCCTGGTCGCGTCGGTGGGGGCGGCCCATGGCAGGCACCTGTTTGACCTGGCACGGGGTTACGACCCGAGGCCGGTCGAGAGCCACCGCGAGGCCAAGTCGATAGGCCACGAGGAGACGTTCTCGCGAGACATCTACGACCGCTCCGAACTCGACCGGATCTCCATGCGGTTGGCCGACGCCGTTGCGACCCGCCTGCGTTCGGCCGGAATGGCCGCGCGGACGGTTCAGCTGAAGCTGCGCTTCTCCGACTTCAGCACCATCACGCGCTCGCGTTCGGTCGCCGACGAGGTCACCACGGCCAACGCAATCGTCGCCGTGGTGCGAGAACTGCTCGACGCCCGAGACGTCAGCCCACGAATAGAACACGACGGGGTCCGCCTGCTGGGTGTGTCGACCTCGCATCTGGCTGCCCCGACGGGCGTGCAGCTATCACTGGACGAATTGATGGATACGGCCCGCGCGGACGGCCCCCCACAACACGGGTGGTCCGAGGTGGCGGCCACCCTCGACGAGATCCGTCAGCGATTCGGCTCCGACGCAGTGGTTCCGGGTGCTGCGCTGGCCGACAAGGGGCGCCGCGACAGGCGCGTGGGCGACGAGCTGTGGGGTCCAGGCCTCATCCGCACCACGAATTCGGCCGATGAGTAGGGTGGGCGCGTTGTCGCGAGGCCGGCCCCTGTGTAAAACTGAACCACGCCCCGCCGGCGACCTCACCTGATCGAAGGGACACAGGCGATGCCGCTCTCAGAAGACGAACAGCGGATCCTCCAGCAGATCGAGCAGAACTTCTACGAGAGTGACCCCGAGTTTGCGCGCGAGGTTGGCGAGACCACCCTCTACCGTCACGCTTGGCGCAACATCAAGTGGGCTCTCGTCGGTTTCGTCGCTGGTGTCGGGCTGCTGGTTGCTGCCCTTTCGATCCACTTCCTCCTGGCCTTCGCCGGGTTCCTCGTGGTGTTTGCCTGCACCATCGTCATCGAACGAAACCTCAGCAAGCTGGGGCGGGCCGGTCTGGCTCAGGTGACGGGCAACATGCGATCGACAAACATGCGCGACGCGGTCGGCGGCATCGGGTCGAAGTTCAAGCGCGACAAGCGCAAGGGCGACTGACGGTCGCCAAGCAACTCAACGGGTAGTGAAGATCGGCCTGGGGTCGAGCCTGCGCTTGGCCCGTTCGCCACTAGAGGCCCGGTCGGACAGCTCGCGTTCCAGTTCGGCCACCAGTTCGCGAGCGTGAGCGGCCACGTCGTCTGAGGGTTCGGACCTGCCGTAGCTCGATGCGTCGACCAGCTGCGCCACCTGCCTCAGGCGCGTCGAGTCGACCACACCCATGGGTGCGATGCGTGAGACGTATTCGCGGCGGGTCTCGGCCTGGCGTGGGGCGTAGCCGACCTGGCGCAGGCTGTCGGTGAGATCGCGCCACGACACCTCGACCCTCTCGCGGCCGTCTCTGGCCCGGGCCATGCGCTTGCGTCGCCTCCACCCGACCAGGGCGGGAATACCCCACCACATGGCCCCAACCATGGTGCCGCCGATTGCCATCACTGCCAGGAATTTCAGCAGCCACCCCGGAACGCCGTCGCCGCCCGTGGACACCGCCGCACCACCGCCACCGGCTTCGGTGTCGAGGTCGGGGAACTCGGGTATGTCGTTGAGGTCCTGATCTGGGATCACCAGACCCGAACCCTCGTCGATTTCGTTTTCGGCGGCCGGCTGCACGGGGTCGAAGCCACCTTCCTGATCGGGAGCGACGCCGGTCCATGCCTCGCCCTGAGGAGACCCGCGGCCTGGGGTCGGTTCGAACTGAACCCACGCTCCGCCGATCCACAGCTCGGGCCATGCGTGATAGTTCTCGCCGCGCACCACGAACTCGTCGCCCACACGCGACCCGGGAGTGAACCCGACAGCCACCCGCGAGGGGATGCCGGCTGCCCTGGCCAACAGTGCGTAGGTTCCGGCGAACTGCTCGCAGTAGCCGATGCGCTCGTCGAACAAGAAGCGCTCTATGCGGTTGCCGTCGTGGCCTCCGGCGACCTCGGTCGAGTACTCGTAGTTGTTTCGGAAGTAGTCCTGCAGGGCCAGCGCCTTGTCGTAGGCGTTGTCGAAGGGTGCTGTCAGCTCTCGTCCGAATTCGACCACGGCCTCGCTGAGATCGACCGGAAGCCCGGTGTATCGCTGCCTGATGTCGTCTGGGATGGGCGTGCGATCGGCCCTCAGCCGACCGGGCACGAAGCTGGGTACGACCGCGGTGAGGCTGTAGGTGACGCCGTCGGTGAACTGGCCCGGAACCGTTACCAGGGTCGACGACACCGGATCCCACTTGGCTTCGACACCGTTTATGGTTAGCGGCTCATAGGGGGCCGGAATCCATATGTCGCCCAGGTTCGACACCGATATCTCGAGATCGAGGATCTGACCCTGGCTCGAGTCGGGGCTGGACAGGGTGCCCCTGGCGTCGGTGTATTCGTAGCGTGATCCCCAGACCCCGTCCGAGTAGGTGTCCAGCGACGTCGTGCGCCAGTAGGCGCCTGTCGCCGAGTCGGTGCGCACCCTGAACAGCTCGACATCGGTCTGCTCGACCAGGCGACCCCTGGCATCGACCAGGGGGCTGAGGGTCACCCTGGAACCTCCGCCACCATCGAGCGCCTTCCAGTCGATCACTGCTTCGGCGTTGACCCCGGGCAGCAACGGCCCGACGATCAGGCCCACCACCACCATGCTTGCGATCATCGAGGCACCGGTGCGCGCCTGGGCGCCAGGCTGGCGCACTCGTGTTGGCCCCACCGGCACAGCCGACGAGAGGGGGAACGCGATACGAGACAACAGGACGAATGCCGCGACCGACGCCAGGAACAGGGCCGTGGTTGCGGCCCGGTTGTCGGGTACGCCCAACAACGAGACAAACACCACCACGACCGTGCTGGGCAGCAGGGCCTCGACCACGGTGCGGACACGAAACGCCGCCAGGTCGGCCAGTGCGGCCGCCGCCCACATGACCACCATCAGGGCCAGGACAAACCCATCCAGGGCCTCCGTGGGTGCCTTGACCACGGCAAAGGCATCCCAGGCCTCGGACAGATCGGAGCGGATCTGCGACCACGTGTCACCCGTAGGTACCGCGGCGGTCGTGGTTGCGCCGTAACGGACGTTGGTGACGAAGAACAGCATGGTCAGCAACGTCGCCATCAGAGCCACAGGCGTCGACAGGCGGGCCCGACGCAACAGCATCGACAGCAGGTGCGAGCAGACGACGCTTCCTGCAACGGGCACGAAGTACGAGTTGTCGTCGAACAGCCTCGACAGAGCGATGGTGGTGGACAACGTCACGGCCAGCAGGGCCAACTCGGCTGCCACGATGGGCCACCCCGCTACGTGATTGGCCCGGACCGAACCGCCGGCCATCATCGCGCCCCCAGGCTGGAAGTTGCCGCAACCGGCCGGCCGTGGGCCGTTGTCCAGGCGTTGACGAACGACGTTGCATCCGCGGTCTCGATGACCATTGCGCCCGACCCTGCCGCCCTGACCGATCCCGAGGGCTGCCCGCCCGAGCGACAGATGACAACCGTGATGTGATCGAAGGTCCGACGCATCCGAAGCATCTCGTCTATCTCCGACGAGGGCGGATCGACCAGACAAGCAACCAGGGCTCCGCCACCCCCCTGGGTGAGAATCGAATCGCGGGCCGCCAACAGGGTGCCCGTGGGTGTCTGGTCGGCCGATGCCAGGTACTGCATGATCGACTCGAGGTGGGTTCCTCCGGTGGCAAACCCGCTGTCGCCCCTGGCGGTGGTGACCAGGCGGATCAGATCGCGGCGTCGGCTGCTGGCGTCGAGCACGCTGGCCGACACCTCGATCGCCAACTCGAACAGGTCGCGGTCGGCACCGTTGCGCCTGGTGTCGAGCAACATCGTCAGCCGCCCCTGCCAGGGCTGGTCGTCTTGGCGCACCATCAGTTCGTCGTGCCGGGCCGTCGACTTCCAGTGAACCCTGCGCAGGTCGTCGCCCACCGAATACTGCCGCAGCGCGTAGAAGTCATCGCCGGTGCGACCCAACGCGTTCGGCGTGGGTGCAGCGTTGTGCGAGTCGTCGCCGACAGTGAAGGGCGCGGGCTCTATACGGTGCAGCCGCGGGTACACCGTGACCTGATGCTCGCCGGCGGCCCTGATATCGAGGTTGCTCAGTCCGAACGGGTCGCCGATGCGAACGCTGAGCGGGCCCACCGCCATGATTCCACGATGCTCGGTAGGGAGTTGGTAAGCCACCGTGGCGGTCTCGCCCCTGTACAGCGGACCCACCGTCATCTCGGCCCCTGGAGTTCCCTCGACCGGGTCGCTCAACTGAAGTACGGGGGTGCGGCCGCCCTTGTTGATGATCGAGATGTCGACCCTGGCGGTGTTGCCGGCGAACAGGCGGACCGGGGTTATGGCCCGGCTCACCTGAAGCTCGATGCGGGCCAGCCCGGTGTTGACCAGTGCCAGACCCACCAGCACCAGTGCGGCGGCTCCCAGGACGTACAGCTCCCAAATCGCGAAGACCCGTCCGCCCACGACCATCGACAGGCCCAGGGCCAGCAGCAGCCACCCTTGGCGCGTAACCCGCACGCTCAGCCGCCAGTGGTGGGTACTGGTACCGATGCCAGCACTTCTGACAGAACCTGCGAAACCGACCCGCCTTGCAGCTGGGCGTCTGGGGCCAACACCAGGCGGTGCGACAGCACCGGAATGGTCAGTTCCTTGATGTCGTCTGGCAGCACGTGGTCGCGTCCTCTGGAGGCGGCCAGTGCTCTGGCTGCGCTCTGCAACGACACGGTGGCTCGTGGCGATACGCCGAGCGACAGTGAACGATGTTGGCGTGACGCCTCGGCCAGTTCGACCATGTACGACTTCAGCGCCGGAGCCACGTAAACACCTCGGGCTGCCGCCGTCATGGCGGTGACGGTCTGGGCCGACACCACCGGGCTCAGCTCGATCGGTTCGGCGCCGTGCTGGTCGAGGATCTCCACAGCGGCGGCCGGTGACGGGTAGCCGATGGAGATGCGCATCAAGAAGCGGTCGAGCTGAGACTCGGGCAGGGGATAGGTGCCCTCGTGCTCGATCGGGTTCTGGGTGGCCAGCACCATGAACGGTGCGGCCAGACGGCGACTGACGCCGTCGACGGTGACCTGGCGCTCTTCCATGGCCTCGAGAAGCGCGGCCTGGGTCTTGGGTGATGCGCGGTTGATCTCGTCGGCCAGAACGATGTTGGCGAACACCGGGCCAGGCTGGAACTCGAATGTGCGTGTCTCGCGGTTCCAGATGCTGACGCCGACGACGTCTGTGGGCAGCACATCTGGGGTGAACTGCATACGACCGAAGTCGCAGTCGATCGAGCGGGCGATGGCCTTTGCGAGGCTGGTCTTGCCGACGCCGGGCACGTCTTCGACCAGCAGATGTCCACCGGCGAAAAGGCACACCAGCGACCGGTCGATTACCTCGGGTTTGCCCTTTATCACCTGTTCGATGTTTGCCCGGATGGCGGCGAAGTGCTCAGCGAACGTGGCAGGCGCGGTCTTTGGAGGATCGGCGATTTCGGTCACAGGGGCTCAGCCTACGGGGCACGCGGCGGAGGGTGGTGTCGCGGCGGGTGCCCTTCGATGACAAGCTCTTGGGGTGACGCCCACCATCCTCGCCATCGACATCGGAGGCACCAAGCTCGAGGTCGGGCTGGTCGGCGCCGACGACGGACGGATATTGACGCGCCATCGGATAGCGACCCCTTCGGTTGGTGATGGCGAGGAGTTGCTGGCCACCGTCTTCGACCTGGCCCAGGCCACCCTCGACGACGACGCGGGCGAGCCTCCGCAGTCTTGCGGTGTGGGCTGTGGCGGGCCCATGCGCATGGCCGAACGCCTGGTTTCGCCGCTGAACATCGCCCAGTGGAGAGACTTCCCGCTGGCTCAACGGCTCGAGCAGCGGTTTGGTTTGGTGACCCATGTCGACAACGACGCCAAGGCGTTGGCGCTGGGCGAGGGTTGGCGCGGGGCGGCGGCCGGATGCCCCAACTACCTGGCCATGGTGGTCTCGACGGGTGTGGGCGCCGGGATCGTGCTCGAGGGGCGATTGCTCGACGGGGCCGACGGCAACGCGGGCCACATCGGTCACCTGATCGTCAACCCGGGCGGTCGCGAACACGCAGGAATTCGAGGTTCGCTGGAAGGCGAAGCCTCAGGCACAGCGATTGCGGCGTTGACCTCGGCTCCTGCGGCCGCAGCCGACGACACGTGGCGGCGCCGCACTGGCACCCTGGTGGGCCGGGCTGTCGGCGGGGTGGCGAACCTCCTCGATCTCAAGCTGGCTGTCGTAGCCGGGTCGGTGGCGCTGGGTTTCGGCGACGACTTCTTCCATGCGGCCCAAGCCGAGGTAGACCGGGTTGCGTTGCTCGATCACAGCCTGGGCACACGAATCGTGCCCGCAGGGCTTGGACCGGACGGCCCGCTGGTGGGTGCGGCAGCTGTGTCGCTTTACCGGCGCGGTCTACTGCACCTGGGCTAGGGGCGCGACCTAGTCGTCGCCGTCGCCCAGGGGTTCGTGCAGAGCGGCGCGCAAGCGTTGGGCGTGGGGTGGGATGCCCACGAACTCGACGTTCATGCCGCTCTCGCGGATCTCTCTGGCGAATTCGCCCAACTCGCCGGCCGCCGTCGTGTCCAACCTGCCCACACCCGACAGGTCGATCTCGAGGTGGGTGGCCTCGGGGTGGTCGGCCACGATCTGCAGTGCCACCTCGACCATGCGGTTGACCGAGCCGAACCACAGAACCCCCCGCGGCGCCACCGACAGGATGGGCGCTTCGTAGCTGTGGTCGATGTGTATGGGCAGCTCGCGCCACAGATGCACGATGACGGCCAGCACGACACCCAGGATGATGCCTCGGTCGATGCGCGGGTCGAACAGCATCGTGCCGGCCATCGTGGCCAGTGCGGTGGCGAACTGCGGCAGACTGCGCCGGGCCACGGCGAACAGGCGCGGGAAGTCGAGCAGGCTCGACACGGCGCTGACCACGACGGCGGCCAGCGCGGCCTTGGGGATGGTCTCGAACACCCCGGCGAAGGGCAGCAGCGCCAGCATCGCCATGCCGGTTATGGCGCCCGACCATGCCGTGTCGGCGCCGGCACGGTAGTTCAGGCCCGACCGTCCGAACGAGCCACCCACCGGGTAACCGCCGCTGAACGCCGCCGCCACGTTTGCCACGCCCTGGCTGACGAACTCGCGGTTGGCACTCCAGGGCTTGCGTTCGGCGGCGGCGAATGTACGAGCGATCGAGGCGGGTTCCGCGAAGCCGATCAACGCGATGACGAAAGCGGGCACCAGCAGGTGCGAGAACTCGCCGAGCGGGAACGAGGTGTGCAGCTCGATCCATCCGCTTTCGAAGCTGCCGACGCGGGCTACCTCGAGGTCGAGCATCTCTGCGGCCAGCCAGGTGGCACCCACGCCCACCAACACGCTGGGGAACACCCGGTGGATCTTTCGCAACAACACGATGAGCCCGTAGGTGAATCCGGCGACGGCAATCGCCTCCCAGTTCCAACCGTCGGGGTGGGTCAGGACGTCGTATGCCCTGACCAACACCCGGTCACGATCCGACCCGGCGCCGACGATGTTGGGCAGCTGAGACCCGATGATCAATATCGCCGCACTGGTGGTGAAGCCAACCAACACGGGCTGGCTGACCAGGTAGGCCGAGATGCCCATGCGCAACAGGCCGAACGCGATTCGAATCACACCGACCATCAGGGCCAACAGGGCCGCGGCTTCGATGTAGTCGGCGGTTCCGGGAATGGCGATGTGGGCCAGAGCACCGGCGACCAGCAGCGACGACAGGGCTGTGGGACCGGTTTGGAGGTAGGGCGACGAAACGAACAGGGCCGCGGCTATCGGAGGGATGGTGCCGGCCACCAGGCCATAGCGACTTGGCATACCGGCCAGCTCGGCATATGCGAGCCCTTGGGGGATCAGCGCCAGTACGACGCTGAGCCCGGCGACGACATCTCCGAGTGTGGGTGCGGTGGGGCGGGGGAGGGCTCGCACGGAGAGACAGTGTGCACACGATGGGCCCCTCCACGCCAGCTCGTCGGGCGCTTCAACCCAGGGTGCCGTCCACCATCAGCTGAACGAACTGGTCATCTGTGCGCCCGAGCAAGGTCTGCACGACGTATTCGTTGTGCTCGCCGACCGCCGGCGAGCGGTCGAGCCACAGCTCGGCGCCAACCCAGCGGGCAGCCTCGCGGTCGACGGGTATCTCGAGGTCGGGGCGCAGTGGCTGGGAGGTCTGCTGGTAGTGGCGGCCCAGTTGAGGATCGAGCTCGAGCATGTCGCGAAGGTTCTCGACAGGTGCCGCCGCAATGCCCGCCGCCTGCAGCAGCTCGGTGACCTGCCACTTGTCCAGCGTCGAGCTCCACCGGTTGATCAGCTCGTCGAGCGCGTCCTCGTTGGCCTTGCGGTCGGCGTGGGTTGCGAACCGCTCGTCGTTCAGCCACTCGACATGGCCTGCGGCCTGGCAGAACGACCGCCACTGATCCTGTCCGTCAACGGCAATCGCCACCCAGGCGTCGAGCTGGGCACCGGTTTCGGGGATCGTCTCGTTGGCGGCTCGAAACACGCCATGGGGGCAGAGGTCGGGATGCCGGTTGGCGTTAGGCGCGGGCTGTGCGCCTGTGGCTTTGAACTGCATCCACTCGGCGCCCAGCAACGACAGCAGGCCCGAAAGCTGTGGCAGGTGCAGCTCGGCTCCCTCGCCGGTCTTTTCGCGCTGGCGTACCGCAGCCAGCACTGTCGACACCAACAGATGGGGCGAGGTGAAATCTGGGTAGGCCACGCCGATGCCTCGCGGGCGTTCGTCGGCGAAGCCCGTCAGCATGTTGAAACCCGACGCGGCCATCAAGATGTTGCCCATGCTCGGCCGGCGAGCCCACGGACCGTGTCTGTGTGCGCCTGGCATGTTCAGCAAGATCAGGTCGGGTTTCGCGGCCTGCAAGACCTCGTAGCCCAAGCCCATTCGCTCGAGCGATCCGGGACGGAAGTTGTTGACCACTACGTCTGCTGTTGCGATCAGCTCGATCACCAGCGCCCGGCCGGCGTCGGTGGTGAGGTCTACCGCAAGCGACTTCTTGCCGGCGTTGACGACGTTGTGCAGACCGCCGAGGTCTGGGTCTGGCTTGCCATCGGGACCTATCTGGCTGCGCATCGAGTCGGGTTTGGTGCTCGATTCGACCCTGATCACCTCGGCCCCGAAGCTGGCCAGAATCCGCGTCCCGATGGGGGCGGCCAACACCCACCCGAAGTCGACCACCCGGAGGCCCTCGAGAGCCCGGGCCGGATCGTTCGGCACCACGGCTGGTGCGCTGGCGCTTTTCGCCGCCACCGGTTGGGCCTCTGCAGCAAGGTCCTGGTGTTCGCCAAGCAGCGGCGCGCGGCGCTGTGGCACCTGCCCTACGGCATCGACGGGCGACCGGAGGCTGCCCAGGGTGCCGAACAGTTCGTGTTCGACGTCTATGAACTGATCGTTCACCCTGAACTGCTCGGTCTTCTCCAGGTCGGGGAAGTCCAGCACCGGCAGGCAGATGATGTCGGCCTCGAGCGCTCCGGCAACGAACTGATCTCGCGTCAGCTTGGCCGCCAGCGCCAGGGTCGTCTCCGATACGGGGTTGCCCTGGCGAGGCGACTCGAGACGGGCGTAGTGCCAGTCGTCTGCGGTCATGCCATGATCGATTCCCTCGCGCTCGGCCCACGCCAGGAAGCCGTCGAAACGGTCTGGGCGCACCAGCAGGCCTACGAACTTGCCATCTCGACACGGCATCGCCGCCGACAGGCCCGGGCGGGCGGGGATGCGCTTGTGCCAAACCCAAGCGCTTGGTGTGTTCGTCTGCATCACTGCCAGCGCAGCTGCTTCTTGCAGCGAGATGTCGATGTGCTGTCCGCTGCCTCGGGCGTCGGACGCTCCCAGGTCGCGCTGGTGCAGGGCGATCATCACGGCCGAGGCGGCCGCCAAACCGGCCATCGTGTACGACGGGTTTGCTGCTCCCTGAACCGGAACCCCGCGCGGCGATCCCGACACCCACACGAGCCCGCCGGCGGCGCACGCCACCAGGTCGTTCGCCGCTCGGTCTTTCCAAGCGGTGTCGAGCCCGAACGGGGTGACCGAACATTGGATCAACCCCGGGTTTGCCGAGCGCAGTCTTGCGTGGAACGCACCCAGGGCGTCCAGGCGGCCGGGTGCTTCGGTGTCGATCAGCACGTCGGCCGTGCTGACCAGCGCCTCGAACCGCGCCATGTCCTGCGGGTCGTCCAAATCGAGAACCACCGACAGCTTGTTGATGTCGAAGTACAGGTGGGCGAACGAACGCTCACCGTCGGCGATGCCGCCCAGGTGGGGTCCTTCGTGGCGTATCTGCGAGCCGCCCGGAGGTTCGACCATGATCACCTCGGCACCGAGGTCGGCCAGGATTCGTCCGGCCAAGGCTGCCGATCGGTTTGCCAGTTCGATCACTCGCACACCGGCGAGTGGACGCGCACTCATGAGCGTGCTGCGGGCACGCAGACTCGTGCGGTCATGGCCACGGGCCCGTCGGCTCCGAGCCTGGCTTCGGTGTCGAACACCACCATGTCCACGCCCGAGCTGTCACCCGTTTCGATCACCGTTGCTGTGGGCACGATGACCACGCCGTCCTCGACCGGTGCCTTCCACCTGACGTCGAACGAGCTTCCGTACAACAAGCCCTCTGTTCCGATGGCATCCATAAGCACCTCGAGCACGAACGACAGCACGTGGTTGCCGCCGGCAATGGGGCGCCGCAGCCCGGCCTTTTTCGCCAGCTCGGGGTCGGAGTGGATGGGATTGGACGGGTTCTTGGTGTCGCGGGCGGCCATCATCTCGAGGCTCACCGTCACGTCATGGCCACCGAACACATCGCCGACCGACAGCTCGGCAAGGCGATCGAGGTGTGGGTTGGACATGGCCGCGTCGCCGTCTGGGCCAACCGCCACCAACTCGTCACCGGTGATTCCTTCTGCGCCATCGGCCAGGTCGGGGTCGGGAACATAGGACATCAGGCCTGTGCTGATGTTGCTGGCAACCAGGTTTCCGGACGAGTCGAAGGTCTGGCTGGTGTTGTTGCCGTATCGGCGTCCCTTGCGCACATGTCGCCCGACCGTTTGGCCGGTCACGGTGAACACGTCGGTTCGCTCGAGCGGCCGGTGAATGGTGTAGCGCTCGCGGACCCACACGCCTCCCGCGACACCTCCGGCCCCGCCGGGTATGCGTTGGGCTCTGTTCGGATTGCGCGGCTGGTTCGAAAGCAGGAACAGCGTCTGGCCACAGATCATGTCTGGCGACACGATTCCTTTGTCGAGCAGGGATCTGGTGTGGTCACCCCAGGCGCCCATCCCTGCGGCCACGCCGTCGAGCTTGTCTGCGTCGATGGGCCCCGAAACGGCGACCAGTTGTCTTGGAAATTCCCCCATAGCCGAACAGTAGATGCCAAGCCTTCTCAGCGATGCTTCCGCGGAGGTGCCGATCGCACGTTACGTATGCTCAGAGCCACTGACAGTGCTATAGAGGCTTCTCTAGTGAGTGTCCTACCCTCTCAGTAAGGTTTCGCGTACGCGAAACCGGTACAAGCAGCGGACGAGGGGAGAAGAGGATGACGGTGGTGACTCTCGACGAGTTCCAGGTCGAGCGCGGCAGGGCGATCGATCTGGTGTCGACGGCGAAGCGGTTCACCCAGAGCCATTACAGCCTCGTCGTGGCGTGTGCCGATTTTGCTGATGGGCCGGTTTGGGTCGCAGACGGCGCTGCGTCGGCTGCGCACTGGCTGGCCGAACGCACCGATCATTGCGCCAACACTGTGCGCGAGTGGATCCGCATCGGCCGTTGTCTTCGCGGTCTTCGCGCTTCCGCGGAGGCGTTCGAGAAGGGCGACCTGTCGTATTCGAAGGTTCGTGCGTTGACCCGTTTCGCCACTCCCGAGAACGAAGCCGAGTTGTTGGAGCTGGCGGCCAAGGTGCCAGCGGCCGACATCGGTACCGCTTTGGCGGCACGGTCGGTTCGAAATGAGAACGACGATGTCATCGAAGCTCGCCACCAGAGGCAGCGGCACTTCACGACCCGTACCGATCCCGACGGCACCATATGCGGTTCGTTCCGGTTGGCGCCGTTGGCCGGGGGCAAGCTGATGGCGGCAGTGAATACGACGATGATGCGTTCCACGGCCAAGCGGCAAGCCGATGGCACCTGGCCCACGGTCGCCCAGCAGAAGGCCGACGCATTGGTGGATCTCGCCGTGGCCCACGGTGGTCGCTTCGTGTACGAGGTGGTCGTGCACGTCTCCGGCGACGGCTGCCACCTCGACGACGGCACGCCACTGACCGACAGCGCAGTCGGCCGCCTCATTCCCCAGGCGTTCATCCGCGGGTTGATCCACGACAGCGAACGGAGGCCGGTCGACGCCACCAACCGGCGCAGGCGGCCCACCCCACGCCAGAAGCGACTGGTCAAGGCACGCGACAGGGTCTGCGTCGACTGCGGCCGGCGAGACCTGCTCGAATACGACCACAACCCACCACACAGCAGCACCGGCCACACACTGACAACCGAGCTGAGGCTTCGTTGTGCGGCCTGCCACACTGCAAGGCACAAGTCACTTGGGCTCGACTAGACAGCGCAGGGTCTGGCGGCGTCTAGAGTTCTTGCCATGCAGCCGACCTACCCACCTCAAGCGGCCGAGTTCCGCTCGAAGATCCAAAGCTTCCTCGCCGAGAACCTGCCCTCAGACTGGAAGGGCATCGGGGCGCTGACACAGGCCGAGGCCGAAGCGTTCACCACGACGTGGCGCAAGGTGCTCTTCGAGAACAACCTGCTGGGCCTCAACTGGCCCACCGAGTACGGCGGGCCGGGCCTGTCCGAACTCGAGCAGGTGATCGTGGCCGAAGAGTTCCAGAAGGCGGGTGTGCCGACCGGTGGCCCCAACGACGCGTTCGGCATCCAGATGGTCGGAAACACCATCATCCACTGGGGCACCGAAGAACAAAAGCGCCACTTCCTGCCGCGCATCCTCAGCGGCGACGACACGTGGTGCCAGGGCTACAGCGAGCCCAACGCCGGATCTGATCTTGCCAACCTGGGCCTGAAGGCCGAACTCGACGGCGACGAATGGGTTCTGAACGGCCAGAAGATCTGGACCTCGGCCGGCCATCTCGCCGACTGGATCTTCGTGCTCGGTCGCACCAACGCCGATGCCGCCAAACACAAGGGCATCACCTTCTTCCTTGTGCCGATGAGCCAGCCCGGCATCGAGGTGAGGCCCATCAAGATGATCTCGGGCGAGTCCGAGTTCAACGAGGTCTTCTTCTCCGACGCCCGCTGCCCCAAAGACAACATCGTCGGCGAGGTCAACGAGGGTTGGCGGGTCGCCATGACCCTGCTGGGCTTCGAACGAGGCGAGGCCGCAGCCACACTGCCGGTCACCTTCCGAGCCGAACTCGATCGCCTCAACCAGTTGGCGAAGGCAACCGGGGCCAACGAGGATCCGATCATTCGCCAGCGGTTGGCGTGGTGCCACGAGAAGGTCGAGATCATGCGCTACCTCGGCATGCGCAGCCTCACCAAGTACCTGGCCGGCAATCCACCTGGCCCCGATGCTGCCATCACCAAGCTCAACTGGTCCGAGTATCACAAGGTCGTCACCGAGCTTTCGCTCGACATCCTGGGACCCGTTGCGATGGTGCCGACGGGCGAGCCTCCCAAGTCGGCCTTCCAGGCCGATGCGGCCGGAACACCGGCCAGCAACATCCGATCCTGGACCGACACGTTCTTGAACGCGAGGGCGGGCACCATTTACGCAGGCACGTCGCAAGTGCAGCGCAATATCATCGGCGAGCAGGTTCTGGGTCTGCCCAAAGAACCCAGGGCCGATACAGGGGCCTGGAAAGACGTCAAGAGCTGAGACGTCGAAGAACAAGGATGTGAAGAGCTGAACCGAGACCTCGTCGCCGTGCCCGGGCTGTCATCGATTGTCCGGGCGGTGCTGTTGCGCCCCCGCCTGTGGAAGGTGGCGGTGCAACAGGGTCTTCGGCTCGCGCCACGAGGGTGGTGGCGGCAGCCACCGTTCCTGCCGCTTCCCGATGCCGAGTACCTCCACTTCCGGCTCACCACCATGTACGGGGGCGCCGACCCCGAGCCAGACCCCACCGATGTGGTGGCATGGCTCGAGTGGTGTCGCCGCTGGCCCAGCATCGCGGCCTGAGGATCGACATGGCGCTCGTATTGGTTCTGAACGCGACCTACGAGCCCATAAGTGTTGTGTCGCAACGGCGAGGGATGACGTTGGTGTTGTCCGAGAAGGCCGATTCCCTGGCCGAATCAGACGACGTGTGGCATTCCGAGCGCAGCCAGTTCAACCCACCCGAGGTGGTGAAGCTCCGGTATTTCGTCAAGGTTCCCAGGCGACGTCGGGCGCCGCTGCACCGGCGGGCCCTGTTCGCGCGCGACGCCCACACCTGCCAGTACTGCGGCGATGCGGCCGAGTGCGTCGACCATGTCCACCCCCGCAGCAAGGGTGGCCAGCACACTTGGGAGAACGTCGTGGCGTGCTGCAAGCGCTGCAACCTGGCCAAGGGCGATCGCCTGCTGGCCGATTCGCCCCAGTTTCGATTGCGACGCCCGCCTACGGCTCCCTCGCCCGGGCTGTGGGTCGCCCTGTCTGTGCGCAGCTTGCCAGCCGCGTGGGTTCCGTACCTGCCAGAGTTGCCCGAGGGCATCGAGCTGGCCGCCACGGCCTGATGGCCTCAGGGTGCCCTTCGTGAGATTCGTCGAGACCTCGGCTCCGCCTTCCGCGCTGCTGGCCCGCGAGGTTTCGGGCGGACCGGTCACCTGGTTCTGCCGACCGTCGAAGCCTGCCTTGGTGTTGGGGTCGTCGCAACGAGATCTGGCCGTCGACCGCGCCGAGCTGGATCGTCGAGGCGCCGATCTGGTCAGGCGGCGTGGTGGTGGGGGAGCGGTGTGGGTCGACCGCACCGTCGCATGGTTCGACATCGAGATAGGGCCGACAGACCCGCGCTGGAACGACGACGTGGGCAAGGCCTTCTTGTGGGTCGGCGACGCGTTGGTCGAGGTCTTGGCCCACTTCGGGGTGGAAGCGACCAACCACCGGGGCGCCCTGCAGCACTCGCGCTGGAGCCAGCTGGTGTGCTTTGCGGGAGTGGGCCCCGGTGAGGTGCTGGTGGATGGTCGCAAGCTGGTCGGCATCTCCCAGCGACGCACCCGCCACGGCGCCAGGTTCATGTGCCAGGCCCACTGCGATTGGCGCGCCGACGATGTTGTGGAGGCGCTCGAGATGTCGGCTTCGGATCGATCCGACGCCAGGCGCGAGCTGGCCCAGGTGGCTGTCGGTCTCGGCGAACTGGGTCTGGACCGCGAGCGGTTCGAGGCGACGCTGCGTTCGGTGCTGACCGGCCAGCGAGCCGATTCGGGCCTGGCGACCGCCAATCCATAGCGCGCGGCAAAAAAATCTTCGACGCTGAGTGGCGGTTCAACCACTCGATCTGGCTTCGAACGGCCGTTCGTTTCAGTTTCGTGAAGTCCAGCGTTTTCAACGCTCTCGGTGAGAATTACACCGATGTAACTACACGAATGTCTCGCTGTGTGGCGACCTGGGTGTCCACTTCGGGCGTCTCGATTGCGTTGCGGGGGCCAAAAAGGACCTTTACTGTGGCGCGAAGTGGAGGAAAGGGGAGCGATGTGGAGCATCGTTCGCCGAACCCCTCACCGGTCTGAAGATGGGTCTACAGGACCGTTCAGTAGTCGCTGAGAAAGGTTGTACCAGGGTGTTTGTCGGGACGTTCGAGCATGGGCTCGATGAGAAGGGGAGGCTGATCCTTCCCTCCGCGTTCCGCGACGCCTTCGCTACCGGCGGCTACCTCACCAAGAGCCTCGAGGGCTGCCTGGCCCTGATGGGTGAGGCCGAGTTTCAGGCCCAGTACGAACACCGCATGCGCCTGGCCAGCGCCGGCCGGGTTGCCCGCAACGCAGCCCGCGCCTTCATGGCCGGATCGGTGCCCATCGTTCCCGACAAGCAGGGCCGCATCGCCATTCCAGCGAAGCTCCGCGAGTTCGCCGACCTCGACCGCACCTGCGTGGTCAACGGATTTGGCGAGCGCATCGAGATCTGGAGCGACGAGCGCTGGGCCGTAAACGGTGCCGAAGGCGACGAAGCGCTGCTCGAAGGCGACGAGGCCGAAGCGCACCTGCAATTGATGTTGCGGGAGGACAGCTTGTGAGCACGGCTCTGGCGACCCTCCCCAAGACCACCATGCCCCCCGGCGGACCGGAAACAATCCAGCTCCGCCCGTTTCCGTCCACGACGGCCAGTCCGTCGTATCGGTTCGCCGGGGGGCCTGGGGAACCATCTGACCCAGCCGATTCACGTGCCACCGACGAGGCCGGGAGCCCAACTCTGGGTGACGGCACCACCTTCTCCCACATCCCGGTCATGGAGCGCGAGATCACAGGACTGCTTTCGGCCGCACCGGCGTCTCGTGGCCGCACCCCGGTGTTCGTCGACGCGACCCTGGGCGGGGGAGGCCATGCCGAAGCACTGCTGGAAGCGGTGGAGGGCAGCCGCCTGGTGGGCCTTGACCGAGACCTGAACGCGATCGAAGCCGCGACGCGGCGCCTGAGGCGCTTCGGCGACCGGTTCGAAGCACACCACGTGCGGTTCGACCGTCTGGCCGACGTGGTCGAGCCCGCCAGCGTCTGCGGGGTGATCTTCGACCTCGGCGTCAGCTCGCACCACATCGACGCCGCCGACCGCGGGTTCTCGTTCCGCAACGCTGGGCCCCTCGACATGCGCATGGATCGCACGTCGTCTCTGACAGCGGCTGCCGTCGTGAACGAATACGACGAGCGCACCCTGGCCCAGATATTGCGACGCAACGCCGACGAGCGCTACTCGGCCCGCATCGCCTCGGCGATCGTGGCCGCCCGCCCCATCTCAGACACCGCTCGCCTGGCCGAGGTGGTCACGGCTGCCATACCGGCTCCTGCACGTCGCAACAACCGCCAGCCTGCGGCGCGCACCTTCCAGGCGATTCGTATCGAGGTCAACGACGAGCTCGACGTGCTCGAGCCCGCACTGCGGGCGGCCGTCGACGCGCTGGTTCTGGGCGGGCGCATCGCGGTCTTGTCGTATCACTCGGGCGAAGACCGAATCGTCAAGGGTGTGCTGCGCGATCTGTCGCGGAGAGGTCCGGTGGGTCGTCCGGACCTTCCGCCGCCGCCGGGGTCAGAGCCAAGGCTCACCCTGCTCTTCAGCGGCGGGCGCACCGCAGCCGCATCCGAGATCGAGACCAACTCGCGGGCAGCGAGCGCCCGGCTTCGGGCCGCAGAACGTACAGGAGCCACTTCGTGAGCATCGCAACGGAGTATTCCCAGCCCTTCGACGCGGCTGTACCCCAGACCCGCCCTGGACCATCGACTTCGAGGCCCGCGCGCCCGGCGCCTTCTGGAAGGCAGCGGCAGCGCCGCGAGCAGCCCCCGCTTCGCCTCGTTTCGCCGTCGCGTTCGCACCGGCTGCCGATGCTGTTCGGTCTGGTCGCGGTGGCTGTGCTGGCCGTGATGTTCGGCTTCGCCGCGTTCCACTCGCAGATGGCGAGCACCCAGTACGAGCTCGAGGAGGTCCAGCGCGAGTTGACGTTGGAGACCGAGCGCCTGCTGGACCTTCAGATCCAGTTGGACGAGCTCAACTCGCCTGCCCAGATCGAGCGTCTGGCTCGTGGTGCGCTGGGCATGGTCGATCCGTCGACCCCTGTGGATGTCGTAGTCGACGAGACCTTGGTGGCCGAGGTGGCCGATGCCGCCAGGTTCGCAGATGGCGGCTCGGCCGGTTCGCGGTGAGCACACCACCATTTGGCCGCAACCACACCGCGGCCCGCAGCCGCACCGTACTTCCAGGCCCCGATGCCGGCGCAGGCCCCGCAGCGGCCCGCCGCGCTGCCGGCGCCCGCTTGAACCCACAAGCCCGCGATACCCGAAACCAGAACCGGCCGTTCAAGACCCGCCGGCGCGGTCGCCCCGAACGTCGGATCGTGGCCATGCTGGGCGTGCTGGTGCTGGTGGTGGTGGCCGTCGCGTGGCGTCTCGTGCAGGTTCAGGTCGTGAACACGGCCACGTACACGCAGTGGGGTGCGCCGCAACGTCAGGCCGAGATCCAGCTCGCGGCCGGCCGCGGCTCGATCCTCGATCGTGGTCTGCAGACCCTGGCGGTGTCAGACAACCGACCGACCATATGGCTGGATCCTCAGCTCGTGGAAGATCCCGGCGCTACGGCCGCGGCGCTGTCTGCGGTAACCGGCGTAGACCAGCAGGTCATCCTCGATCGCATCCTCAGAGGCGGGCGGTTCGCCTATGTCGTGCGCCAGGCCGACCAACAGATAGGCCAGGCCGTTCTCGATCTGGGCCTGCCCGGAGTGGTGGTCGACTCCGAGCTGAGCCGGCTGCTGCCCAACGGCGAGTTCTTCGCCAAGGGCCTGATCGGATCGCTGGATGTCGACCACAACGCGCTCGGCGGCATCGAGCTGCAATACGACGATCTGTTGCGCGGCCAGGCCGGCTGGGAGTCGTACGAACGCGGCCGAGACGGAACGCTTCTGCCCACCGGCGAGCGAGAGATACACGAGGCGACCCAGGGCAAGGATCTGGTTCTGACCATTCATCGCGAAACCCAGTTCCTCGCCGAGGAGATCCTGGTAGAGCAGGTCGAGGCCACTAACGCCCGGGGCGGAGTGGCAATAGTCATGCGTACCGGATCGGGTGAGGTGCTGGCTTCGGCCGGTGTCATGGCCGACCCCGAGACGGGCCGGGCCAGGCCCGCGTCATACAACATGGCCTATCTCGATACGTACGAGCCTGGCTCGGTGAACAAGATCTTCACCGTGTCGGCAGCCCTCGAAGACGGCCTCGTAGAGCCCGACACCGTGTTCGAGGTGCCGCCGGTCTACGAGTATGCGGACAAGCTGTTCCGCGAGCCGTTCTCGAAGGGAAGCGGCGAACTCAGTGTCGAGCAGGTGGTCGCCCGGTCGTCCAATATCGGCACCATCATGATCGCCGAGATGGTGGGCCCGGTGCGCCTGCGCCAGCACATGTCCGATCTGGGGTTCGGCCGCTTCACCGGCCTCGATGGTTCGCCCACGGTTCCCAACGAATCGGCCGGTCTGGTGCCCGAGGCGTTCTTCGGCACCGAGCTGGCCACCATCGCGTTCGGCCAGGGTGTCGCGCTGACGCCCATGCAGGTTGCGGCGGCCTACAACACGGTCGCCAACGGAGGCGTCTACCTGGCGCCCACGCTGGTTCGCGGGGTCGTCGACGACGGCGAGCTCCAGACCTGGCCCGCGGCGCCGGGCCGTCGGGTGATGTCGCCCGAAACCGCAGAACAGATCACCCACATGCTCGAGCTGGTCGTCAGCGAGGGCACGGGCAAATACGCGTCGGTCGAGGGTTTCACGGTCGCAGGCAAGACCGGCACGGCACAAAAGCCCATAGCCGGCGGCTACTCCGAGACCGACTACATGAGCACCTTCGTCGGGTTCGTACCAGCCGAGGATCCACAGCTGACCATTCTCGTGTTGCTGGATTCGGCGACCCCACACCTGGCCGGTGAGGTCGCGGCACCACTGTTCGCCGAACTCGCCGACTATGTACTGCAGACCCTCCGCGTGGCCCCCACATCGGTTGAGCAGGCACCAGCTGAAGATGCCGACGGCCTGGTCGAAGCAGCGGGGGGTTGAGTTGCGCATCGGCGACGTGCTGAAAG
Organism: Acidimicrobiales bacterium; assembly: GCA_041394185.1. Taxonomy (NCBI): domain Bacteria; kingdom Bacillati; phylum Actinomycetota; class Acidimicrobiia; order Acidimicrobiales; species Acidimicrobiales bacterium. The sequence goes on along the minus strand of JAWKIQ010000005.1, from coordinate 296,734 downwards.
GTGCATCGGTCTCAGCCGAACTGCTCGACGCCGGCGGTGAACCCGCCGGCGTTGCCGCGGCCGATGTCGAAGTCAACGACGTCGTCCACGACAGCCGTCGCTGCGAACCAGGTGCACTGTTCGCATGTGTTCCCGGCGAGCGCACGGACGGCCACGACCACGCCACCTCGGCGGTGGCTGCCGGAGCGGTGGCGGTTCTGGTGGAGCGCCCCCTTGTCCTTGGGCCCGACGCTGGTGGCGTGGTGCAGGTGTTGGTGTCCGACGTCAGGGCCACCATGGGTTTGTTGGCCGCCCAGGTGTGGCAGACGGCGTCCCGGGGCCTGGCGATGGTGGCGGTGACCGGCACCGCAGGCAAGACCACCACAACACACATGATCGCTGCGATATTGGCCGCCGCCGGCCGCCCTACGGCCGTGTCGGGAACGCTCAGCGGCTCGTTGACCACTCCCGAGTCGACCGACCTGCACCGTTGGCTCGCCAAGCAGCCTCCGCAGGTCGCCGCCGTGGCCATGGAGGTCTCGTCCCACGCCCTCAGCTTGCACCGGGTCGATGGGGTCGAATTCGACGTTGCCGTCTTCACCAACCTGGGCGTCGACCATCTCGACTTCCACGCCGACCTCGACGACTACTTCCTTGCCAAACGGCAGCTGTTCCAGCGGTCGCGTTCGAAGCTGGGCCTGGTGTGTTCGGACGACGAGTGGGGTCGGCGCCTCCTGGCCGACACCGACCCCGACCTGTGCCCGCGTGAGGCCTACTCTTTGTCCCACGTGAACGATGTTCTGATGGGCCCCGATGGGTCTACGTTCGTCCGCAACGGTCGCACAATGCGCGTGCACCTGCCGGGTCGGTTCAATGTCTCCAATGCTGTGGGCGCCTGCGCGGTGGCCGAGCGATTGGGTGTCGACGACGATGCCATGGCCGCCGGCCTCGAATCGTTGAAGTCGGTGCGTGGCCGGTTCGAGCGCGTCCGCGTCGAAGGCGCCGACATCGACGTCGTCGTGGACTATTCGCACAAGCCAGACGCTCTGGAGGCCGCCCTCGCAGCGGCAAGGGAACTGGCCAGGGGTCCGCTGACAGTCGTGTTCGGTGCAGGGGGCGACAGGGACAGGTCGAAACGGCCACAGATGGGCGAGGTCGCTTGCCGGCTCGCAGACCGTGTTGTGGTCACCTCCGACAACCCCCGGTCAGAGCAACCACTTGCGATCATCGACCAGATCGTCGCTGGATGCCTAGACAGGGATCGCATGCGGATCGAGCCCGACAGGGCGTTGGCGATCGACATCGCCGTCGCCGAAGCCACCCTGGCGAGCTGGTTCTGATCGCAGGCAAGGGACACGAGACCTACCAGATCGTCGGCGACCAGCGACACGACTTCGATGACGTCGCCGTCGCGGCCGAGGCGCTCGAACGCCGCAAAGTCAGGAGCGGCGGATGATCTCCCTGCTGTTGTCCGCAACCATCTCGATGGGTGTCGCCCTGGTGGCCACCCGTTACCTGATTCCCTGGCTGCAGTCGCGCGGTGTCGGCCAGCCGATACGGCTCGACGGCCCCGAGGGCCACCTCACCAAGGCGGGTACCCCGACCATGGGCGGGGTGACCCTGGTTCTGGGTGCGCTGGCCGGGTACATGGCCAGCCACGTCAGGTCCGAGACAATCTTCACCCACAGCGGCATCACCGTGATGGTGACCATCGTCGGTGCGGCATGTGTGGGCATGCTCGATGACTATCTCAAGGTCAGCCAGGCCAGAAACCTGGGGCTCAACAAGCGGGCCAAGATGGTCGGCTTGTTCTCGGTGGCCGTGTTGTTCGCGGTGCTGTCGACCCAGTGGGCCAGCGCCCGCACCACTTTGTCGTTCGTTCGTTTCGATTCGCCGGGCTGGGAACTGGGCGATCTCGGCTGGGGAATCTGGGCGGTCTTCATCATCTTGTCGATGTCCAACGCGGTGAACCTCACCGACGGCCTCGACGGCCTTGCGGGCGGCAGCGGTGCGGTGGCCTTCGCGGCATTCGGGGTCATCGGGTTGACCGCGTTCCGGAACCCCGACATCTACACCGAGGTCAACCACGGTCTGGACCTGGCCATCGTGGCTGTGGCCATGGCGGGTGCCTGCATCGGGTTCCTCTGGTGGAACGCTCCGCCGGCCAGGGTGTTCATGGGCGACACCGGCTCGTTAGCCATCGGCAGCGGGCTGGCGGCCCTGGCGCTGATGCTCGACACCCAGCTACTGCTGCCGATCATCGGTGGGCTGTACCTACTGGAGACGATCTCGGTGATGATGCAGGTGGCCAGCTTCAAGGCCACGGGCAAGCGAGTGTTCAGGATGGCGCCCATCCACCATCACTTCGAGCTGGCCGGGTGGCCCGAGACCACTGTTCTGATCCGGCTGTGGATCATCAACGGCCTGTTCGTGATGCTGGCGATCGGTCTGTTCTATGCAGACTTCATCAACATCGGCGGTACCGACCCGGTGCCCACGTTGGTGGGTGTGCAGTGACCCACGATCTCGATCAACTGTCCGACGTGCTGGTTGTGGGGCTGGCCGTCACCGGGCGCGCCGTGGTCGATGCCATGCTGCGCCGCGGGGTGCAGGTGGTTGCCGTCGACGACCGGCCATCCGAGGCCGCCAGGCTGGCGGCAAACGACCGCGGCATCGAGCTGTACGAGGCGCCGGGCGACCAGGCGCTGTCGCAGCTGGTCGAAGCGGCCCAGATCGTCGTCCCCAGCCCGGGCGTTCCGCGCCACCATCCGATCTGGCGCGTAGCCGATCAGGCCGGGGTGCCGATCGTCAGCGAGCTCGACCTCGCCGCGGCTTGGGACGATCGGCCCATCGCCGCCATCACCGGCACCAACGGCAAGACCACGGTGACCTCGCTGGTCACGTCGATGCTGCGCCGCAGCGGCATCGGTGCGGTGGCGGCCGGCAACGTCGACACTCCGCTGGTCGAGGCCATCGACCGCACCGGAGATCCGGCCACCGACGTGTTCGTGGTCGAGGCGTCGTCGTTTCGGCTCGAGACCGTCGAGCTGTTTGCACCCACTGTTGCAGCGTGGCTGAACCTGGCACCGGATCACCTCGACTGGCACCCGGACATGGACGCCTATGCCGCGGCAAAGGCGCGTATCTTCGCCAACGCAGCGCAAGTGCGCGCCCAAGGTCGCGAGCCGATCGCGGTGGTGCCGGCGTCGGACGAACTGATCAGGTCACATGCCCTGCGCAGCGAGCGCACGATCGTCAGGTTCGGGCTGGGCGAAGGCGACGTCGCATGGGTTGGTGGTGTCTTGTCGCTGCACGGTGACGCGCTGGTCGCCGAGGCCGACGTGCCGCGCCGCCTGCCCCACGATCTCGCGAACGCTGCCGCGGCCGCCGCGGTGGCCCACCACATCGGAGCTTCAGCCGAGGCCATCGCCACAGAACTCACCGAGTTCGTTGGACTGCCTCATCGCATGTCGCTGGTCGGACTGATCGACGGCGTTGCGTGGTATGACGACAGCAAGGCCACCACGCCCGACGCCACCCTGGCCGCGGTATCGGGGCTCACCGACGCGGTCCTCATCTGCGGAGGCCGCAACAAGGGGCTGGACCTGGGCGTCTTGTCGACCATCGCCGACCGCCTGGTGGGGGTGGTGGCCATCGGCGAGTCCGCAGCCGCCGTGGCCGACGTCTTCGACGGCCTGGTTCCCGTCGACTCGGCCACCTCGATGTCCGAAGCGGTATCGCTGGCCCGTCGGCGCGCCGTGCCCGGAGGATCTGTCGTGTTGTCGCCCTCGTGTGCGTCGTACGACTGGTACACCAACTACGTCGAGCGCGGCCTCGATTTCACCCGCCTCGTCGAGTCACTCGCATAAGGAACACGATGACCACTGTCGGTCTGTCGACAACAGACACCAAACCTCGCCGACCAGGGCGTGACAACGCCGGGGCCGCGGCGCGGGTCGGACAACACCATGCCGACCTGACCTCGGGCTTCATCCTGGTGCTGGTGCTGGCATTCAACCTGTTCGGCCTGGTCATGGTGCTGTCTGCGTCCAGCGTGGCGGCCATCCAGGAAGACAACAGCGCCAGTTGGTACTTCTCGCGCCAGGTCGTGTGGGTCGCCGCCGGCGCTGTCGTGTTCTTCGTCGCCTCGTCGATCCGGTACCACTTCTGGGGGAGGGTCGCCCGGCCGGCCTATTACCTCACCTATGCCCTGCTCGGCCTGGTGTTCTTGATGGGTCTCGAGGGAGGCGGCTCGACGCGCTGGCTGGCGTTCGGCCCAATGCGCATGCAGCCGTCCGAGCTGGCGAAGCTGACGGTGATCGTGTTCGTCGCCAAGCTGTTGAGCGACCGCGAGCGTCACATCGGCGACCGGCGTCGCAGCCTGCATCCGGTGTTGGTGTGGTTCTTGCCCCTGGCTTTGCTGGTGTTCGTCGAGCCCGACCTCGGAACCACGATCATCTTGGGCTGCATCGTGATGTCGATGTTGTTCGCCGCAGGAGTGCCACTGCTTCCTCTGGCGACGCTGACGGCTATCGGTGCGTCGGGTGCGGTCGTGGCCGCAATCGTGGCGCCCTATCGCCGCCGGAGGCTGTTGGCCTTCACCGACCCGTGGTCCGATGCGTCGGACACCGGTTGGCAAACGCTGCAATCTCTGACCGGTCTCGCCAACGGAGGCCTCGACGGCATGGGGCTGGGCCAGTCGCGGGTCAAGTGGGGGTATCTGCCCAACAGCCACACCGACTTCATCTTTGCCATCATCGGCGAAGAGTTGGGCCTCATCGGCACGATGACGATCCTGCTGCTGGTGTTCTTCTTTGCGCTCCTGGGCTTTCGCACCGCACTGCACGCCCCCGATCTGTTCGGTCAACTGCTGGCCGCGGGCATTACTGCGTGGTTCTGCATCCAGGCGTTCGTCAACATCGGTGGGGTGGTCGGTTTGCTCCCAATCACCGGCGTGACCCTGCCGTTCGTTTCGTTCGGCGGCTCGTCCCTGATCGTCAACATGGCCGCGGCCGGCATCCTGCTGAACATCTCGCGCGAGGTGGGCGCCCGCGCCGGCCAGTCGTGAGCGCCACCCGCTTCGTCATCGCCGGTGGCGGAACCGGTGGCCACGTGGTGCCCGGCCTCGCTGTAGCCCGAGCGTTGGTGGCGGCGGGCGCACCGGTCGAGTCGATCCACTGGGTCGGCAGCGAGCGGGGGATGGAGGTCGAGGCCGTGCCTGCTGCGGGCTTCGCCCTTTCCGTGCTGCCCGGACGCGGCATAGAGCGCAAGCTGACCCTGGCCAACATCTCCAACACGTTGGGCATCGCACGAGCGGTCGTTCGGGGCATGGGCATCATTCGACGCCTGCGACCAGACGTGGTGGTGTCGTTGGGCGGGTACGCGGCCGTGCCTGCCGTGGTGGGCGCAATCGTTTCGCGCACGCCCATCGTCATCCAGGAACAGAACGCAACACCCAGCCTGGCCAACCGGCTGGCCTCGAGGTTCGCCGTCGCCGCCTCTGTGCCGGTTCCGGGCACCGGGCTTCGCCACGAGGTGGTCACCGGAAACCCTTTGACCGACGCCATGCGCGCTGCTGCCAGGCAGGTCGCCGACGAGCCCGACCAGGCGAGGGCAAGTGCTGCACAGTCGCTGGCGCTATCGGCCGACACGACAATCGTCGCAGCCTTCGGCGGCTCTTTAGGGGCCCGGCGCATCAACCACGCCGTGTTGGACCTGGCCGAGCGCTGGGCCGACCGCGACGACGTGACCATCCATCACGTGATCGGAAGGAGAGACTGGGCCGACCTAGAACCCAGGGTCGCGGCGCTGTCGGGTCGGCGTCTGCAGTATCAGGCAGTTCAGTTCGAAGATCGCATGCCCCACGTATTGGCCGCTGCAGATCTGGCGGTGTGTCGGGCCGGCGGCATGGCCGTGGCCGAGCTGGGCGCCATGGGTCTGCCCGCGCTGTTGGTGCCGCTGCCGATAGCGCCCAACGACGCCCAACGAGCTAACGCCAGGGCCATGGTCGAGGCCGGAGCGGCCATCGTCGTGTCAGACGCCGATCTCGATGCGGACGAGCTCGAGTCGCAGTTGGCGCCGTTGTTGGGCCCCTCGGGGGCGGCTCGGCGTGAGACCATGTCGAAGGCGGCCCGCGCACTGGGAAGACCAGACGCCGCCGACGAAATTGCATCGATCGTGATGGAGGTCGCCGATGGGCGCCGATGAGGTTCTCGATCTGTCCACGCCCCGCCGGCTTCACCTGGTGGGTGTGGGCGGCCCGGGTATGAACCCGATAGCAGCCGTGCTTGCGGCCCAGGGCCACCATGTTTCGGGAAGCGACCTGAAGGATTCGGCAGGCCTCACCAGGCTGCGATCGTTGGGTGTGGAGGTAACCGTCGGCCATGACCCGGCCCTGGTCGAGGGGGTCGATGCTGTCATCGCGTCGACCGCCATCCCCGAGCGCAACATCGAGCTGGCTGCGGCACGCCAGGCCGGCATTCCCGTGCTGCACCGCATCGAGACGCTTGGTGGCATCTCGCGGTTGCGACGGACCGTGTCGGTTGCGGGCACCCACGGCAAGACGACCACAACGTCGATGTTGGCCGTCGCGCTGATCGACGCCGGCATGCACCCGTCGTTCATCGTCGGCGGCGACGTCAACGAGATCGGTTCGGGATCTGTGTGGGACGACATGGGCGATCTGTTCGTGGTCGAGGCCGACGAGTCGGACGGCACGTTTCTGGGCATCGAGACCGAACTGGCGGTGGTTACCAACATCGATCGCGATCACCTCGAATACCACGGAACGTTCGAGAACCTCATCGCTGCGTTCCGCGACTTCATGGCCAGAGCCCGCCAAAGGGTGGTCTGCGCCGACGACCCGATCGGATCCCGCCTCGGAGCCGAACTCGGTGCGGTCAGTTTCGGCTTGGCTGCCGACGCCGACCACCGAATCGTCGATGTCTCGTTCTCGCAGACATCTTCGAGGTTCTCGATCCAGCACGGCGGTCAGGTGCACGGCCCCGTGGTGCTTCCGGTGCCAGGTATGCACAACGTGCTCAACGCCGCCGCTGCGTGGACGGCAGCGGTCGTGCTCGGTGCCGACCCCGCCGACGTCCGCAAGGGTCTGGAACGGTTTGGTGGTGTCGCTCGTCGTTTCGAGTTCAGGGGTGATGCGGCCGGGGTGACCTTCGTCGACGACTATGCCCACCTGGGGCGCGAGGTTTCCGAGGTGGTGTCTGCCGCCAAGGCCGGAGGTTGGCGCCGGGTGGTGGCCGTGTTCCAGCCCCACCGCTATTCGCGCACGGCTGCGGTCCATCGCGAGTTCGCCGACGCCTTCACCGACGCCGACCTGGCAGTCATCACCGACATCTATCCGGCGGGTGAAGAACCGCGACCGGGAATCACGGGGATGCTCATCACCGACGCGATCCTCGACTCGAACCCGTACTCGCGCGTGGCTTATCTGCCCACCCGGGACGAGTTGACGCGATACCTGGTGGGAGAGCTTCGCTCCGGCGACATCTGCCTGACCCTCGGCGCAGGCGACCTGACGTCGCTGCCCGACGAGCTGATCGAACGTCTCACGCCGGCACCCACAGACGCGGGCGAACCGATAGCGGCCGGGGTTGGTGATGGCTGACCTCGATGCCGCCGTGACGGTTGCCGAGCAGGTGTTGGCCGACAGGGCCAGGTTCGGGGTCAACCTCGGTGAACGAACCACCTACCGCGTCGGCGGACCCGCTCTGGTCTTCGTAGAAGCCCGAGACGTGCAGACCCTGTGCGATGTCGGGCGTGTGGCCGAGCTCACGGGGTTGCCCACCATGGTCATCGGGCGCGGCTCGAACCTGCTGGTCGCCGATTCGGGCTTCCCCGGCATAGCAGTAGCGCTGGCCGAAGGCTTCGACGGCATCTCGATCTCGCCGTGCGCCGACCAGCCCGGTGTCGAAGTTCAGGCCGGCGGGGCAGTGCTGATGCCGGTGTTGGCTCGTCGTAGCGTCGCCGAGGGGCTGACCGGCCTGGAGTGGATGGTGGGTGTGCCCGGCAGTGTGGGCGGTGCGGTTCGCATGAACGCGGGCGGGCACGGCTCCGACGTGGCCGAGGCCATCGTCTCGGCAGACGTCGTCGATCTGTCGACCGGCCGGCTCGGCCCGTGGTCGCCGTCCGAGTTGGGTTTGGGCTTCAGGCGCTCGAACATCGAGCCCCATCACGTGGTGGTATCGGCGACCTTCCGGCTGTCGCCAGGCGACCGTTCACGAGGCGAACAGACCCTGCACGACATCGTCACCTGGAGGCGCGAGAACCAGCCAGGTGGTCAGAACGCGGGCTCGGTGTTCGTGAACCCGCACGAGGGGCAGGTCTCGGCCGGCCGGTTGATCGACGAAGCGGGCCTCAAGGGAATGCGACTGGGCACCGCCCAGGTCTCGACCAAACACGCAAACTTCATCCAGGCCGACCCCAGAGGTCGTGCCGACGACGTGTTCGCTCTCATGTGCCTGATCGCCGATCGGGTTGAAGAGCATCACGGCATCAGGCTCAGAAGTGAGGTACGACTCGTGGGATTCGAAGCCGGTGCCCTGGCCCACGAGTCGGACGCTGCTGGAGGCAATCCATGACCACAGTCTCGATAGATCCTCGGCTGCGCGCCCGCCGCAGCGCGGTGCTGAGGGCCCAGGGCCGCCGCCGGCTGCGGAGGTTGATAATCGGCCTGAGCACCATCTTCGTGGTTGCTCTGGCATGGTTCGTCGTCAGGTCCTCGTTGTTCGACGTCGATTCGATCTCGTGGTCGGGGCTGGACCAGGTCTCGATGGCAGAGGCGTCTGAGGTTGCCGGCATCGACATCGGGTCGTCGCTGTCCGACGCCGACCCGGCCACTATCGCAAGTCGGCTCGAATCATTGCCGTGGGTGCTCGATGCCAGGGTCGAGCGGTCGTGGTGGGGGAGTGTCTCGATCTCGATCACCGAGCGCACTGCAGCAGCGCTGGTGATGACCCGCCAAGACGTCTGGGTGGTGGTCGACGAAGGTGGCCATGTCTTGTCGGGCCCCTCGGACCGCACCGACCTGCCGCGGCTTTCCGGCATCGCCGCTGCGGGCGAGCCCGGTTCGGCGCTGGCCACCGACTCCGCCGCACTGCTAGAGGTCGTGGCGTTGCTGCCCGAGCGGGTCAAGCCCAGGGTCGAGGGCGTCGCCCGCGACGACCTGGGCGAGTTGTGGATCTCGCTGAACACCGCCGACCGCATCCTGCTGGGCCCCGCCGAAGACCTCTCCCTGAAGGTGATCGCGCTGGCGTCGGTGCTGGACAAGCTCGACGTCGAAGGCCGCACCGGCTGGGAGATGGATGTAGCCGTTCCGACCCTGCCAGTGGTTCGCGACCTGCGCGCCGAGTGGCAGCCGCCCGCGGCCGACGACGGCGAGGCTGGATGATCCCCGGTGCTTGTCTAATCGCGCGGCCGTCTGTACCGTCAACTAGCACACGCTCCGGCAACTCTCAACTATTGATGGAGGGTTCGGGCTCGCACGCGAAACACTGCACATCGGCGAGCACCGTGCCGATGGAGTACCGTCCCGGCTTCGAGGAGGTCCGGTGGTAACACCACAGAACTACTTGGCGGTCATCAAGGTCGTCGGCGTCGGTGGCGCTGGCGTCAATGCCGTCAACCGCATGATCGATGCCGGTCTGAAGGGCGTCGAGTTCATTGCTGTCAACACCGACGCTCAGGCGTTGCTGATGAGCGACGCCGACATCAAGCTCGACATCGGCCGCGAACTCACCCGCGGCTTGGGTGCCGGCTCCGACCCAGAGGTCGGTGCTCAGGCGGCTCAAGAACACCGCGAAGAAATCGCCGAGGTGCTGCGCGGCGCCGACATGGTGTTCATCACCGCGGGCGAGGGTGGCGGCACCGGCACGGGCGCCGCTCCTGTCGTGGCCGAGATCGCAAAGGAACTCGGGGCGCTCACCATCGCCGTCGTGACCCGGCCGTTCACTTTCGAGGGTCGTCGCCGAGCGGTCCAGGCCGACCAGGACATCACGGTGCTGAAGGAGAAGGTCGACACACAGATCGTCATCCCCAACGACCGGCTCCTCAATGTGGCCAACGAGTCGACGACCATGATCGATGCCTTCCGCATGGCCGACGACGTGCTGCTGCAGGGTGTTCACGGCATCACGTCGCTCATAACCACACCTGGCCTCATCAACACCGACTTCGCCGACGTTCGTATGGTCATGCGCAACGCCGGCTCGGCGCTGATGGGCATCGGCCGTTCTCAGGGCGAGAATCGGGCCCAGCAGGCCGCTCGCCAGGCCATCTCGTCGCCCCTGCTCGAAGCGTCCATCGAGGGTGCCCGCGGTCTGCTGCTGAACATCAGCGGCGGCCCAGGCCTTGGCATCTTCGAGGTCAACGAGGCAGCCGCCGTGATCCACGACGTCGCCCACCCAGACGCAAACATCATCTTCGGCGCCGTCATCGACGACGCCATGGGTGACGAGCTGCGCGTGACCGTCATCGCTGCCGGATTCGACCGCTGGGACGACCCCAAGGACGAGAAGCGTCCGCAGCGCTCCGAGCCGCGACGCGCCGAACCATCTCGTCCGGTCGTGGACGTGTTCGCCAACGCCGACGACGACGACGATCTCGACATCGGTGACGACGAGTTCGACGTACCCTCCTTCTTGAAGTAACGCCAAGGCTTCTGCCTTGTTGGTACTTCGCCGCCGTGTCTCCACGCCCGCATCGGGCGTTCGCGATTCGCTGGTGACCATCAGGTTCACCGAAGCTGCCGACGGCGACTTCGCAGTGGCCTCCGACGGCGTCGATCATCGGCGGCAAAGGGTCGAGCGCGGCCGCTGGACCTGGCTCGCACAGGTGCATGGTGCAGACGTGGTCGACGTCGGCAGTCCTGGCCAGCACGCCGGTGCCACCGCAGACGCCAGCGTCACCGCGGTGCCCGGAGCCGTGCTGGCGGTGCAAACAGCCGACTGCGTACCGGTTGTGTTGTGGAGCCCCGAGGGCGTGGTGGCCGCGGCCCATGCCGGCTGGCGTGGTGCGCAGGCGGGGGTGGTGGAAGCGGCCGTGCGGGCGGTGTGGGCCAAGGGCGCGTCGAAGGTCTATGGCGTCGTCGGACCTCACATCCACGCCAGGTCCTATGAGTTCTCGGCCGACGATGCCTCGGCCCTGGCCGACACATATGGTTCGGATGTGATCACCTGCACCCAACAGGGCACCACGGCTCTCGACACGAACCTGGTGGTGCGAAGGGCTCTGCTAGCGGCCGGCGCTGTGCTCGACGCCGACGTCGACCGGTGTACGTCTGATCTGGCGTTCTATTCGCACCGCGTCAGGCGCGACAGCGCCAGGCAGACCGCCACGGTGGTGGTTCGGTGAGCTCGGTCGACAGGCTTGCGCCGCCATCGCCAGAGGAGATCGCCAGGCGGGTCGAACGCATTCGCAATCAGATCGCCGACGCCGGCGCAGATCCTGCAGCGGTGGTGCTTGTTGCGGTGACCAAGGGGTTCGGAGCTCAGCACGTGCTGGCCGCGCACCGGGCCGGTCTGGTCGATCTGGGCGAAAGCTATGTGCAGGAGTTCGCCGACAAGCGCGCCGACGCCGCCGTGGCGGCCATCGAAGCCGAGGTGCGTTGGCACTTCATCGGCAGGCTCCAGACCAACAAGGTGCGTTCGCTTGGCGGGGTCGAGTTGGTCCAAAGTGTCGACCGGATGTCGCTGGTGTCCGAGCTGGCCAAGCGCCGGCCGGGCCAACACGTTCTCGTCCAGGTGAACATCGGCGATGAACCACAAAAGGGCGGGTGCTCGTTCGGCGAGCTCGACTCGCTGGTGGAGGCTGCGAATTCGGGTGGGCTGGTCGTCGACGGTTTGATGGGGGTGGCGCGTATCGCAGATGCGGCCGGCACCAGACGACAGTTCGACAGGCTCATCGCGGCCGCCGACCGGCATGGGTTGGCCATCAGGTCGATTGGCATGTCCGGCGATCTCGAGATAGCGGTGGCCGCGGGCTCGACCATGGTCAGGGTGGGCACTGCGATCTTCGGCGACCGTCCGCCTCGGTGAGCGCTGCGATTTCTGGCGGCGCGATCCCGCAGCGATAACAAGGTACCCTCCACACCCAGAGGAGGTCGCTGTGCCATCGCTGTTCCAACGCACATTGCTGTACCTCGGCCTTGCGCCCGAGGAAGAGTACGACGATCTCGACGTCGAGTCAGATGTCGAGGCCGAGCGTCGCCCGGCCTATGGGGCTCCGGGCCGTCAAGCGGCTGCTCAAACGCCCGCCGCTGCGGTTCGTCCGGTTGCGGCCGAGCCCGAGCCGGTTCATCAAACCTCGGCTCCCGACATCGAGCAGGGTGCGGTCAGGACGATCGGCCGTGACGAGGCGGCCGCTGCGGGCGCCAAGGTCAGCCCACTCCCGTCTGCCGGCGGTGCTCACACCGGCACCCCCTCGGTCAGGACCTTCCCCGTGTCCAACTCCAAGCCCTACATCGTCGCTCCTCAGCAGTTCAACGAGGCCCAGTCGCTAGCCGATCGTTTCAAGGCCGATCAGGCGGTGATCCTCAACCTCCAAGAGGTCGAACGAGATCTTCGGCGGCGTCTGATCGATTTCGCAAGTGGCCTTTCCTATGGTCTCGGCGGCCGGATGGAACGCGTCGCCGATGGTGTTTATCTGCTCACGCCGGCCAACGTCGAGGTCAGCCAGGAAGAGCGCCAGCGCCTCAGCGAGCGCGGCCTTCACCACTGACACCTATCGGAGAACGCTCGTTCAATGGCCGACATCTTGTGCATGCTCACGACGCTGTACCTCCTGATCTTGATCGGGCGGTTCCTCATGAGCTTCATCCCGATCGCTCCCGACTCGCCGGTCGCACCGGTTCGGTCGGTGCTGTTTTCGTTGACCGAGCCGGTCTTGGCACCGCTTCGCCGCAGCGTTCCGCCGGTGCGCGTTGGTGCTGTGGCACTCGACCTTTCGCCGTGGATCGTGCTGCTCGGTTTGTACGTCATAAGGGCGCTGCTCGGTTGTTGAGCAGCAGATAACGGGTGTTATGGGCGTAGGGGTGCTGGAAGCGGCATAGTTGCTGGGTTTTCTTCCGCCCTGTTGCGCGCCGACGATGCTTGCTACCCTGCGTGGCCATGGAACTCACACCACAGCTGCTCGAAACCCAGCAGTTCCCCGAGAAGTGGCGCGGCTACGACCAGGACGCCGTCGACGAGTTTCTCGAGCGTGTCGGTGTCGCGGTGGCAGAACTCCAAGATCGGCTTCGCACCACCACCGAGCGTCTACGAGAACTCGAGGCCTCCGGCGGTGCTGCGCCCGCGCCAGCGCCGGCTCCCGAGCCCGTGTTGGCTCCGGTTGCCCGCACCAGCGAGACCGAGGCCAACCAGGTGGCCCGTGCCCTGATACTGGCTCAAGAGGCCGCTGATCGGGCTGTGGCCGAGGCCGAGGCCCAGGCCGAGTCGATTGTCGCCGGAGCCAACGTCGAGGCTGAGCGGATCCGCACAGAGGCGGCTGCCGAGGCTGCCCGGTTGACCGATGACGCCGAGCGCAAGCATCTGCTGGCCCAATCGAAGCTCGACGATGCCGACGCCCATGTCGCCAAGCTCGCCGATGATGCGTTGGCCGGGGCACGCGCCGAGGCCGAACGTGTCCTCGCCGAGGCCAACTCCAACGCCGAGCGCACCATCGCCGATGCTCGTGCCCAGGCCGACACGATGGTGTCCGATGCCCGTTCGGCCGCCGAGAGCGAGGCTGCAGGTTCGATAGCGGCGCGCGCCGACGAGTTGGCCGCGCTCGAGCGTCGCGTCGCCGAACGTCAGGCCCAATCCGACCGCATCTCGGTCGAACTCCACGAGCGCGAGGCAGCCTTGCGCGACGTGGTCGGTCAGCTCGAGTCGCTGGTGGGACGGTTCGGTTCTTTGTCGTCGCAGCCGGCCCGCCCGGGCCTGGTTTCGGTCGACAGCGAGCCATCGAGGCCGACGCTCACCGTGGTCGAGAACCTTGTGGCCGATAGCGGGTCCGAAGACGTCCAGGCCGATGAGCCCGTCGAGTTTGTCTCCGACACCGACACCGACACAGACACCGACACTGTCATCGACAGCGACACTGCGTCAGTCGACGAAACAGACGACGCCGACGATGCCGGCCCGGCGTTCACCGCCGATTCGGCCCCGGCGCTCGACGACGAAATCGAAGCCACCGACGACGCCGTCGACGAAACCGTGGCGGCCGAGGTCGACGAGACATCAGAGGTCGACTCGGTCGACGCACCCACGGGTGCGACCGTCGACGACTTCTGGGGAGACGACTCGAGCCCCACTGCGTCGGGCCAGGCTGAGGCCACATCGTCGGTCGACAACGGCGGGGTCGGCGAAGCTGCGGTGTCGTCGATCGCCGATCAGATCGATGAAGAGGTGGTCATCGACCTGACCGAGTCCGAGACGGTGCTGGCCGGAAACGCAATCAACGCCGACAGCGACGACATCGACGATCTTTGGGCCGACGTGTCCTCGAGCGATCGTTCAGCGGTCGTCGATGACCCATTCCTGGCTGCTCTGCGCGGACCCGACCGGGTCGAGTTCGACGGCGACGGCGAACCCGACGACGATCGGTCCGGCTTCAGGCGCCGGCGTCGCACACGGCGCCTGACCTGAGGCCTCAGGCCTTGGCGACGCCCAGGCTTGCCTGGGCGCCGCCCACCTTCACCAACTTGGCGTCGGTGACAGGCTCATCCGAGATGGCCACCGAGTCGGCAAGAACCGCGCCGGCGATCATCTTGCGGTAAGCGTCGACGACCGACACCACAGACGCGTCGGCAGCGATGGTCACCTCGATGCGGTCGGTCACGGCCAGATCCAGGTCCTTGCGGATCTGTTGGATGTGTCTGATCAGGTCGCGGGCCTGGCCTTCTGCTTCCAGCTCGGGGGTCACCTCGGTGTCGAGGACCACGACCGCATCGTTGGTCCGAAGGCCCGCAGCCGCGGTGCCTTCGCGGGCCACCAGACCCAGCTCGAACTGATCGGGTGTCAGCGTTCGGCCGGCCACCGTGACTGTGCCATCGCTGTTCGCGCTCCACTCTCCGCGCTTGGCGGCGCCAAAGACAACCTGCACATCGCCGCCCAGCACCGGGCCGAGCACCTTGCCGTTGGGCTTCAGGACGAACTCGGCGAGATCGCCGATCTCGTCGAACAGTTCGACCTGCTTGACGTTCAGCTCGTCGGCGATCAACGACCTCAGCTCGTCGAGGTTGCTGGCGCGGTGGCCGGCCACGGTCAGCTTCGAAAGCGGAAGGCGTACGCGCAGGCCGGCGTCTTCTCGTAGGCGCAGGCCCACCGATGCGACGTCGCGAACGCGGTCCATGTGGTCGACCAGGTCTGGATCGGATGGGAGCTCGTCGAGCGAAGGCCACGACGTCAGGTGGACCGACTGGCCTCCGGTGAGCCCGCCGTAGATCTCCTCGGTGATCATCGGAAGCAACGGCGCAGCGACCCGGCACAGCGTGGTGAGAGCCGTGTACAGGGTGTCGTATGCGTCGTCCTTATGGGCGCTGGTCTCGGCCGCGGGCGCCCAGAAGCGATCGCGGCTGCGGCGGATGTACCAGTTGTTGAGCGCGTCGATGTAAGCCTGTATCTCGGCCGCAGCGCCGGGCAGGTCGTATGCGTCCATCCGATTGGTCACCTCGGCGACCAGCTCGTGGGTCTTGGCCAGGATGTAGCGGTCGAGCAGTTCTTGACTGTCGGTGCGGACGCTGGCCTTGTAGCCGTCGATGTTGGCGTAAAGGGTGAAGAACGAGTAGCTGTTCCAGATCGGGATCAGAACCTGGCGAACGACATCGTCGATGCCACTGTCGCTGATGCGGGTGTCGCCGCCGCGCACGATGTTGGTCGACATGAAGTACCAGCGAAGTGCGTCGGAACCCTGGTTCTCGAAGATCTCGGTGGGCTCGGTGTAGTTGCGCAAGCGCTTCGACAGCTTGTTGCCGTCTTCTGCCAACAAGATGCCGTGGCAGATGACGTTCTGGAACGCCGGCTTGTCGAACAACGCACCGGCCAGCACATGCAGTGTGTAGAACCA
The DNA here is from genome assembly GCA_041394185.1 of Acidimicrobiales bacterium. NCBI lineage: Bacteria > Bacillati > Actinomycetota > Acidimicrobiia > Acidimicrobiales > Acidimicrobiales bacterium. Next base: position 280,696 of record JAWKIQ010000005.1, on the reverse strand, counting down.
CCCACGGGTCTGATTGATGTATTCGACGATGAAGTCGGCAGGGAAGTGGTCTTCGAACCACTCCTTGTTCTCGAACGGATAGTGCACCTGGGCGAAGGGCATCGATCCCGACTCGAACCAGCAGTCGAGCACCTCGGGCACCCGGCGCATCATCGACTTGCCAGTCGGGTCATCGGGGTTCGGGCGGGTCAACTGGTCGATGGTGGGTCGGTGCAGGTCGTCCAGGCGCACGCCGAAGTCGCGCTCGAGCTCGTCGAGGCTGCCGTACACGTCGATGCGTGGATACTGGGGGTCGTCAGACTCCCAAACCGGTATCGGCGAGCCCCAGAATCGGTTGCGGCTGATCGACCAATCACGAGCCCCCGCCAGCCACATTCCGAAGCGGCCGTTCTTGACGTTGTCGGGCACCCAGTTGATCTGCTGGTTCAGCTCCATCAGCCGGTCGCGGATCTCGGTGACGCGGACGTACCACGAAGAGATGGCCTTGTAGATGATGGGCGTGTCGGTGCGCCAGCAGTGTGGATAGTTGTGCTCGTAGCTGTCGTGGCGCACGATGCGCCCCAGCTCCTTCAGGTGCCTGATGATGTCGGGGTTGGCCTCGAACACGTTCTGGCCTGCCCACTCGGGGACGTCGTCGGTGAATCGGCCCTGGTCGTCCACCGGAACGGCGCGACCGATCTCGATGCCGTTGGCCTCGCACAGGTTCTGGTCGTCCTCGCCGAAGCCAGGAGCCATGTGAACCACGCCGGTTCCTTCTGCGGTGTCGACGAAGTCGGCACCCAGCACCCGAAACGCGTCGTCACGATCAGCGAAGTAGGGCATGAGCGGCTTGAAGCGCCTGCCAACCAGGTCTGCACCAGTGAGGGCGCCCACAACGTTTGGTTCGTCGCCGATCTGGGGTGCGTATTTGGGCAACGCCTCGGTACCCAGGATGTACAGGTCGCCCTCGACATCGACGATCGAGTAGTCGACCTCCGGCCCCACGGCCAGCGCCAGGTTCGACGGCAGGGTCCATGGTGTGGTGGTCCAAGCCAGGATGCGCAACGGGGTGCCGTTGGGGCTGGCGGGGTCGCCTTCGATCGGTTCGAGGTCGAAGGCAACGGTGACCGCCGGGTCCTGGCGTGGCCGGGTGGCGTCGTCGAGGCGGATCTCGAAGTTCGACAGAGGGGTTTCTGCGCCCCAGCTATAGGGCATCACCCGGTAGGCCTTGTAGATGAGGCCCTTTTGGTAGAGCTGCTGGAACGCCCACATGACCGATTCCATGTACGGCGTGTCCATGGTCTTGTAGTCGTTGTCGAAGTCGACCCAACGAGCCTGGCGGGTTACGGTCTCGCGCCACTCGTTCGTGTACTTCATCACCGACGTACGGCACGCGTCGTTGAAACGGTCGATGCCGTATTCGTTGATGGCGGCCCGCCCTGACACGCCGAGTTCCTGTTCGGTTTCCATCTCGGCGGGCAGGCCGTGACAGTCCCAACCAAAGCGGCGTTCGACCAGGTTGCCCTTCATCGTCTGGTACCGAGGCACCACGTCCTTGACATAACCCGTCAGGAGATGGCCGTGGTGGGGGAGACCGTTTGCGAACGGCGGACCGTCATAGAACACGAACTCTTCGTCGTGGTTCCGGTGCTGATCGAGCGACTTCTCGAACGTGTCGCCCTTTTCCCACCCGGCGAGAATTCGACGCTCGATGGCCGGGAAGTCGGCTCTCGAGGGCACGTGTGGGTACGGTGCTGCGTCGCTCATCGTCTCGCTCGTTCGCTGTCTAGTAGGCACCCGAAATCGGGCTGGAAAACCAACCGTCAAGGCTATCGCCCGAGTGACGTCGTGCCGGTCCCATTACCTCAGCCGTTTCTGGCACCTCGATGCGCCTCGGCTTCGGCTAACCAGTCGGAACGGTAGGGGACGGTCGCGGAGCTATGGACGAGGTGGAGTTTTCATCTCGTTTACACAACCGACACAAGCGTCGTTCAAGGTTCCTGGCATGAACCTGTACCGCTTTCGAATCGAACTGACCGACGCTCCCGGTTCGCTGGCGGCGATCGCACGAGCCTTCGCTGCGGCCGACGCCAACATCTGTGAGTTCGACGTGCAGACGATCGATGGTCAGGTTCGTGCCGACGAGCTTCTCGTCGAGGTAGCGCCCGGCAACGACGCCGAGGCGCTTGCCGCCACCCTCAATGACCGTGGATTCAAGGTCACCGACGTGAGGTCGGCCTCAGCTAACGAGCGCTCCGACGTCATCGCCAAGTCGTTTCAGGTGGCTGCCGCAGCCCTGCGCTCCGCGTCGCGGTTCGACGAACCGGCAAGGTGGCTCACAGACGCCGCCAGCCGGGTCGTGCGGTGCGACCGAATAGCAGTGGTGACCGGACGTGCCGCCCGCAGTCACGACGCCGCGAGGCGTGCGCTCGAAAGCCGGTGCGCCGCCCAGGTCGAAGTGCCAACGGTTCCGTCGCTAGGCGGGCCATCCGAATGGTCGTTGGCTGTTCCGGTCAAGTGGTCGGAGCCAGATGCGTTCGTCGTGCTCACACGCGACAACCCGCGCTTCAGCTACACGGAGGCCGCTCGAGTCGAGGCGTTGGTGAGTGTGCTCGCCGCCACGTTGACGAACGAGCCCGCCCCCACCGAGGTGACGCTGGCGGACGGAGGGGTGGTAGACGTCAGGCCGTTCAGGTCTAGCGATGTCGGCGCATTCGAGCGCCTGATGCGCCGATGTGAGGACACATCGGGCGTAGTCAGGTCGGCCCTTCCGGTCGTCCGCAACGGAGTGGTCGGTAGGCAACTGGCCACAGACCCCAACAGGACCGTGGTTGCCGCCTGCGGCTCGGAGTTGCTGGGCGTGGCCACCGCTCGCGGAAGTGGCCAGGGGATCGTCGTGGTCGACCCGGGCCATCGGCGCCGCGGCATCGCGAATGCCCTCAGATCGGCGTTGGGCGGTTCGGCCGAGGGGCAGGCGCTGCGTGGTGTCCAGACTCCGGTGGCCCCGATCAGGACGATCGCAACGGCGGCTGCTTCGAGAGCTTCCCAGCTGCAAACCGGTTGACGGCAGAAGGGCTCTGAGTGCCCGGTCCCGTTCGGGTCGGCGCATCGGGCCAGGCAGCAGGGCGGGCGGCGTTCGACGCCTTCGTATACATGACGTCGAGAGGTGTATTGGAATCGCGCCCGTCATTCCCTACACTTCCGCGGCCATCGCGCCTCGCCGTGGGGAGAACGGCGTGGGTGACAGAAAGGCCACCACATGGCGTCAGCGAAGAAAGCCGCAGCGGGGCGGACCACCACTACTGGGAAGTCCGCGGCCTCCAAGACGGCGGCCTCCAAGAAGTCGGCATCGAGCAACAAGGTTGCGGCCGAAAAGAGCCCAGCCAAGAAGAGCCCGGCCAAGAAGACGAGCGCCAAGAAGAGCCCAGCCAAGAAGACGGCGGCTACGAAGAGCGCAGCGAGCAAGACCACCGCAGCAAAGAAGACAACCGCGAAGAAGGCCGCCCCTACCGCTGCAAACACCAAGGCGCCGGCCGACAGGTCATCTTCGAAGAAAGCACCGGCCAAGAAGGCCCAGACCAAACGAGGTTCAGTGGCAGCGTCCGACGACTATCCCTTCGACGACGAGTTTCTCGAGCAGCAGCGCCAGGCGCTGCTGGCCGAGCGCGCCCGCTACACGCGCCATGCCGAGCAACTCCAGGCCGAGGCCGATCAGTTGGCAGCCGAACGCGAGCCGGGCGACGTTCAGTTCGATGACGAATCTGGCGAGGGCGATTCGATCGCCGTCGAGCGCGAGCGCGATCTGGCGATGTCGGCTCAGGCCCGTCAGGCCGTTTCCGACATCGATGCCGCTCTGGAGCGAATCGAAGCCGGTACCTATGGCCTGTCCGTGGTGTCTGGCCTTCCCATCCCTCGCGAGCGGCTCGAAGCCATTCCCCAGGCAGACATGCGCGTCGACGAGAAGAGCCGGGGCATGAACTGGCGCTGAGGCGCCCGTCCCCGGCGGCCGCCTTGGCCGGCAGAAGTGAGCAGATGTCCATGAGCCGAGCGGCCGATCTGAAACTGGCGAGCATCGCCGGCGCGGTCGTCATCGCCGACCAGGCAACGAAGTTCTGGGCCCAGGCGGCGTTGGCCGACGGACCCGTCGATGTGGTGTGGACCCTGCGATTCTTCCTCACCAGCAACACGGGCATGTCGTTTTCGGCCGGCGAGGGCGCCGGCGTGATCCTGGGTGTGCTGATCATCGGCATCCTGGGCGGACTCATCTGGTACCGCAAACGGATCGACCCGGGCTGGCCGCTGGTCGCCTACTCGGCCATCGTCGGCGGAGCCATCGGCAACCTGCTCGATCGGTTGTTCCGTGGCGAAGGATGGTTGCGCGGGGCCGTGGTCGATTTCATCGACTTCCAGTGGTGGCCGATATTCAACGTCGCCGACATGGGCATCGTCATCGGCGGCATCTGGTTGGTCGTGCTGTCTTGGCTGAACGAGCGCAACACGCTGCCCGACGCGGCCGCAGCGGCCGACGCAGACGACGAGGCGCCGGCATGATCGAAGAGACCATTCCGTCCTCGCTCGACGGCGAACGGCTGGACCGCGTCGTGGCGCTGGTCACCGGGCTCAGCAGATCTGCGGTGAAGCCACTGATCGAGCAGGGCAAGGTAACCATCAACGGCGCGGTGCCCTCCGAGCGTGTCGCCAGGGTCAGCACCGACGACAGGGTGTGCATCGAATACGACGCCGAAGCCGAGGTCGACGAGACCCCAGCCGCCAACGCATCAATCGATCTGGTCGTGGTGCACGAGGACGACGACGTGGTCGTCATCGACAAGGCGCCCGGCCTGGTCGTGCACCCCGGGGCCGGCCACCACGACGACACCCTGGTAAACGCCATGTTGGCGCGCTACCCAGACCTGGCCGATGTCGGAGACCCCAACCGGCCTGGCATCGTTCACAGGCTTGATCGCGATACCTCGGGCCTGCTGGTGGTGGCCCGCAACGAAGATGCCTACGACGATCTGGTGGCCCAGCTGAGCGACCGGTCGGTGACTCGGCGCTACGAAGCGATCTGTTCGGGGCGTCCGACTCCGTCGCGGGGTGTGGTCGATGCGCCCATCGGTCGCAGTCGCAGATCTCGCACCAAGATGGCCATCAGCTACGACGGCAAGCCCGCACGGACCCACTATCAAGAGTTGGCCCACTTCGACGACCCGATCGAGGCATCGCATGTCGAGTGCCACCTCGAAACGGGCCGAACCCACCAGATACGCGTGCACCTGGCAGCCATCGGCGCCCCGGTGATGGGCGATGTCACCTATGGGCGGCCCGACTCGTTCGGGGCCGGGCGCGTGATGCTGCACGCGGCGTCGCTGGCGTTCGAGCACCCGTCGTCGGGCGATGTGGTGAGGTTCGATTCACCCCTGCCTGCCGACATGGTGGCCGTGCTGGCCCGGTTGAGGCTGCGCAGCACCGATCAGGGCTGAGGGCCCTCAGGCAGGCCACGCCCTTTGGCCTCGAGCCATCTCGGCCACGTCGGCCAGCGTGTAAGAGTCGAGCATGCTTCTCATGGCCTTGCCGGTCTCGGACCACACCGCCAGCAACACACACTGACCCTCGTGGTTGCAAGCGCCGTCCTGGTGGGGCAATCCGAAATCGCCCAGGCCGATGGGGCCGTCGACAGCGCTGACGATGGCGCCGATGGTTATGTCGGCCGGGTCGCGGGCCAGCAGGTATCCGCCGCCGACTCCGCGCTTCGAGCGGACCAGCCCCGCCCCCTTCAGCGACAGCAGGATCTGCTCGAGGTATGGCTGGGGGAGGTCGGTTCGCTCCGCGATGTCGCGCACCGACGTCGGGCACCCGGTCTCGTGGAGAGCGAGTGAAAGCAAGGCACGACAGGCATAGTCGCCGCGGGTCGACACCGACATGGGGCTTTATCGTACCCATTGGCGTCACCCGTGGTTCACTTGGTCGATGCCAGCCCAAGCCCCGACACTTCCCGACTATGGCGCCGCGTGCGTTTCGGAGATAGTTCCCACATTGTTGGGGCGCCCTCCCGTCCGGCCCCAGTGGCTGCCCCAGCCGGCATGGGACGCCAAGCGATGTGTGCTGCTGGTTCTGGACGGGCTGGGGTGGCAGCAGCTGCGCTCACACGCCGATGTCATGCCGACCGTTTCGGCGATGGTGGGCGGACCCATCACGACCGTGTGCCCCAGCACCACGGCCGCGGCTTTGACATCGATCACCACGGGCACGGCCCCCGGCGAGCACGGGGTGATCGGGTATCGGATCGCAGACTCGGGCACCGTCCTGAACGCTTTGAGGTGGCGCCACGACGAAGGCGGAGATGCCCGCCGCAGGGTTCCTGCAGAAGAGTTCCAGCCGGTGCGTCCGTTCATGGGCATGTCGGTTCCGGTGGTGACCAAAGCCGAGTTCGAGTGGACCGGCTTCACCGACGCCCACCTGCGTGGTGCTCGGTGGTGTCCTTGGGCGGTGCCGTCCTCGATCGTGTCGCGTGTGGCCGAGTTGACGGCCGCTGGGGCACCGTTTGTCTACGCGTACTACGACGGCATCGACAAGGTTGCTCACTTCGAGGGTCTTGGCCGTGCGTATCTGGACGAGATGGCCTTCGCCGATCACCTCGTGGCCTCCGTCATCGACGCTGCCGCACCGGGCACCGCCGTCGTGGTCACCGCCGACCACGGCCAGATGTATGTGGGCGACAACAACGTCGCTCTCGCCCCCGAAGTTCTGGCGGCCACGAGCTTTCAATCGGGCGAGGCACGCTTCAGGTGGCTTCACGCTCGTCCTGGACGGGCCGCCGACTTGGCCGACATGTGCAACGACCTCTACTCAGAGTTGGCGTGGGTTGCCCCGGTCGAGCAGGTGATCGACGAGAACTGGTTCGGGCCACGAGTCGCCTCGCACGCTCGGCGGAGGTTCGGGGACGTGGCCTTGGTGGCGTGCGAACCGGTCGCTTTCGACGACCCGGCCGACAGCGGAAACATCGAGTTGATCGGCCGCCACGGAGGCCTCACCAGCGCCGAGATGCTGGTTCCATTGGTGGCCACAGTCGCCGACGGAGGGTGAACGTCGACAGCCTGAACGGCCGGGCCGCGGTCTGACTCAGCGCATAGCCGGCGCCCGAGTCGCTACATTGCGAACATGACCGACGCCGAGATACCCGAGGTCGTTCCTACCGACCACGACCAGCCGCAAGACGATGTCGAGGAACAGCTCGAGTCGATATCCGAGCCAGCGAAGGTCATGCGGATCGGGGCGATGATCAAGCAGCTTCTCGAAGAGGTCAGACAGGCGCCGCTTGACGAGGCCGGGCGCGAGCGGCTGGCGCAGGTGTACGACACCTCTATCCGAGAGCTCTCGGCTGCTCTGTCGCCCGACCTGCGAGAAGAGCTCGACCGCCTGACCGATCCGTTCGAGCAGGGAGACATCCCGACCGAGGCCGAGCTGCGAATCGCCCAGGCACAGCTGGTCGGCTGGCTCGAAGGCCTGTTCCACGGCATCCAGGCGGCGCTGTTCGCCCAGCAGATGGCTGCGCGCCAGCAGCTCGACCAGATGCGCCAGCCGGCCCTGCCCCAGGGTGTTCGGGGGCCACAACAGCCGGGCGCAAGACCAGAAGGCCCCGGCGTCTACCTCTAGGGCTGGCAGCGCTAGAATGATCGGCCTTGTGGCCGCGTCGCTATGGCGTGGCCGGGCTGGCATCTGAACATCGCATTCCCTGGGGGACTGGTTCCACATGGCCAACGAGGTCGACACTAAGGACTGCACAGCTCTGTCCGACGACGAGATCGCCGAAATCGCCGAGCTGGTATCCGAGGCAGCGGCTGTTCACGACGAAGACTGGGTTCGCGCCGAGATCGGGCGCTGGGTTCTGGTCAGCCGGGTGCGTGAGTCGGGCAAGCTCAACGGCTTCTCGATGTTCACCCTCGAGCGGGTCGGTGGCACCCCGGCGATACTCATCGGTACTGCCGTGGTGCGCCGAAACTCAAAGCGTGGCACCGTGATGCGGGCGCTGGTTGGCGAGCAGCTTCGCCGGGCCGTGCTGGCGTTTCCAGACGAGGATGTGCTCTACGGCGGCTGCCTGGGCGAGGTCGGCGGGGTCGAGGCCTTCTCGCTGTTCGAGGACGTCGTCCCGCGCGTCGGCTACAAGGCCTCGGGCGAAGATCGAGCCTGGGGCCAGCGCCTGCACAAGCGCCTTGCCCCCTCGGGCGAGTACGCCAAGCGCGAGTTCCGAGTCACCGGCGCCGGTATCCCCAACTCGGTCATCGACCACGAGTCGACCAAGGACGACCTCGAGGGCGAGCTGCTCGAGCTGTTCGACGGTGTCGACTGCTCCAACGGCGATTGCGTCATCATGTTCGGGTGGGCGATGTCCGAACTCCTCGAGAAGCAGCTCTGAACCCCGAGTCGCACTTCGCCGCCCTGATGCGGCGCAGGCGCATGACCCGGGCCTACCTGCCCGACCCGATCGCACGGCCGCTGCTCGACCAGCTGCTGGACACCGCCAGGCGGGTGCCCTCTGCCGGTAACTCGCAGGGTTTCGACTTCCTGGTACTGGACACCCCAGAGGCCGTCGAACTGTATTGGTCTACGACGTTCTCGCCGGAGGGCCGTGAACGGTTTCGGTGGCAGGGCCTGTTTCAAGCCCCGGTACTGGTGGTCGTATACGCGAACGCGGACGCTTATGTCAGCCGCTACTCCGAGCCCGACAAGGCCCGCACTGGCCTTGGGGCCGGCGCCGATGCATGGAGCACGCCCTATTGGCTGGTCGACGCGTCGATGGCGGCGCTGGCGCTGCAGCTAGCCGCCCTGGATGCGGGCCTGGGGGTGTTGTTCTTCGGCCTGTTCGACCATGCCACCGCAATCGCCGAGGCATTTGGCGTGCCCGCAGGGCGCCAGGCCGTGGGCACCATCGCCATCGGCCACCCGGCGCCGTCACAAGACGAATCCGGGCGCTCCAGCCGGCGCGCCAAACGGCCGCTGGACGAAATCGTTCATCGAGGCCGCTGGTAGAACTCCGTGCGGAAGGCTGGCGTCAGAGGCCGTTCGGCAGGTACTCGCCACCGCGGGCTTCACATGTTGCCTGGTCGTCGCCCAGGCTCAGCTCGACGATGTTGCCGTCGGCGTCGGTGCGACGGCATACAGGACCGTTGAAGGGCACCGATGTGTCTGGCGTGACCGTGCCGTCCGGGTAAACCCGCACCACGTTGCCCTGGTCGTCTTGACACAGTGCTGCGCCGTCGACGCCACCGATCAGGCGGTTGTAGGGGTCTGGGCACCCGCTGCCAGGCTGCTCACAGATCGGCTCCTCGCCGTTGCTGCCGACCAGCACCATGCCCTCTGGGCAGCCCTTCTTCTCGCCCGTGGGCGGTGGGCTGGACGTGAAGCTGGCGTCGCTGCCGGCGGTCGTGTCGTCGGTGGATGTGTCGTCTGAGCCCAGCTGCTCGGAGGTCGCGGCACCTTCTGAGGTAGTGCTCGCCTGGCTCGTTGCCGAATCCGAGTCGTCGACGGTGGGCAGTTCGACCGAACCTTCGTCGGATTGGGTCTGGTCGCCCGGGTCGTCGACGACGATGACGGTGGTCGGCGAACTCAGTTCGTTATCGCCGCCCGAGCAGGCGCCGGCCAGTGCCAGCAGGGCCACGACCATGGCGAGGGCCTGTCGGGATGTTCGGTTGAGGTGATGCATCGAGACTCCAAGTTAGAGACCGGTGGGCTCAAGCGGGTGTCGGGTGGCGAAAGGGTTGTATATCGCAGGTTCCAGTGTTGTAGTCGGCAGGTGAGGCGCACCGGTTAGCTGACCGGAGCGACGGGCCGGATACAGTCTCGGCCATGGAACTTCGACTCGATGGCAAGGTCGCGATAGTCACTGGCGGATCCAAGGGCATCGGAAAGGCCATTGCGGCCGAGTACGCCGCTTCGGGCGCTCAGGTGATGATCGTTTCGCGCAAACCCGAGGGCTGCGAGGCTGCGGCCGAAGAGATCGGACACGGGTGTGTCTGGAAGGCCGGCAACGCCGGAGATGAAGACTTCATCGCCGACGTCGTCTCGACGTTGATGAACGACTACGGCCGCATCGACATCATGGTCAACAACGCAGGCGCCAACCCCTACGCCGGCCCGACCATCGACATCGACATGCCGCGCTGGAACAAGACCTGGCACGTCAACGTCAGCGCTCCACTGATGTGGAGCAAGGCGGTTTGGGACGCGTACATGAAAGACAGCGATGGCGGCTGCTCGGTGGTCAACATCTCTTCGGTCGGTGGATTCTCGACCAATCCGGCCATCGGTGCCTACGACATCACCAAGGCCGCGCTGATCCATCTCACCAAGCAACTCGCCGCCGAGATGGGACCCCAGGCCAACGTCAACGCGATCTGCCCCGGGCTGGTCAAGACCGACTTCGCCCGCATGCTGTGGGAGGGCGAAAAGGGCCACCAGGTCGCCCAGGCGTACCCGATGAAGAGGCTGGGAGAGCCGTTCGACATGGCCGCCATGGCCGTGTTCCTGGCTTCTGAGGCCGGCAGCTGGATCACGGGCCAGTCGATCGTCATCGACGGCGGCGGCCTGATTTCGTTCAAGCAGATCGGCTGAGCGCTGAATCTGGCTGGAACTTCGCTCGAGCACTGGGTCGAGGCTGCACGACCCAGGACTCTGCCTGCGGCCATAGTGCCCGTTGCCGTCGGAACCGGCGTTGCCATTGGCGGTGACGGCCCGATCTGGGGGCGGGCCGCGCTGGCCGCAGTGGTGGCCCTGGCTCTTCAGATCGCCACCAACTACGCCAACGACTACTCCGACGGCATCAGAGGAACCGATGAGGTTCGGGTCGGGCCGATGCGCCTGGTCGCGTCCAAAGTGGCCACACCCAAGGCGGTCAAGACCGCAGCGCTGTTGTGGTTCGGGGTCGCGGCGGTGTTCGGACTGTTGCTGGCCGCCCTCACCACCTGGTGGCTACTGGCGATAGGGGCCACGGCCATCGCGGCCGGTTGGCTGTACACCGGCGGACCGTCGCCTTATGGATACATGGGCCTGGGCGAGGTGTTCGTGTTCGTCTTCTTCGGTCTGGTGGCCACCGTCGGAACCACGTATGTGCAGACCGAGCAGATCGATTGGGTCTCGTGGCCCGCTGCGACTGCCGTTGGTCTGCTGTCGGTGGCGATGCTGATAACCAACAACCTGCGCGACATCCCAGGCGACGCCGAGGCCGGCAAGCGAACGCTGGCGGTGCGGCTCGGCGACCCCGGAACCAGGAAGTTCTACGTGGCCACCCTGGCTGCTTCCTTTGCCGCTATCGGGGTTTCGGCCATCGACCGCCCATGGGCACTGTTGGGGCTCCTGGCCGCTCCGCTGGCCTTGGCCCCGGCCAGGTCGGTGCTCGGCGGGGTCAAGGGTCGCGATCTGATCGCCGTGCTGGCTGCCACCGGTCGGCTGCAGCTGGCGGTGGCGGTTCTGTACTCGATCGGGTTGGCGATCTGACCCCCACCGGACGCGATGCGCCGGGTTTTACTACGGTGTCGCGCGTGGCCGAGCCCATCGAACGTCAGTCGCCTGGGGCGTTCTCGCGCGGCCGGGTGATGATGTTGATCGTCTCGGCCGTCGCTTTGTATCTGGTGGCTCCATCGCTGACCGAGGTGATGCAGGCGTGGCCGCGGCTGTCGAACATCGCCCCCGGCTGGTTTGCTCTGATGCTGGGTGCCCAGATCATCAGCTTCGCTGCCGTCTGGTATCTGCAGCGCCTGGCCTTTCGCGATGCCGGCTGGTTCGAGCTGATCACCTCGCAACTCGCGTCGAACGCGTTCAGCAGGGTCGTGCCCGGTGGCGCGGCTGCCGGTGGGGCCCTGCAGTTCCGCATGTTGCAGGTCGCAGGAAACGATCCGGCGGCCGCCGCGGCTGCTCTGACCGCGATGTCTTTGATGACGACCGCGTCGCTGTTCGTGCTGCCCGTGTTGTCGATACCGGCGATCTGGGCCGGCATGCCGGTTCCGAACTCGATCGCCAAGGCCGCTTGGATAGGTGCGGGCCTGTTCGTGGCGTTGGGCATAGTCACCGTGGTGCTGGCCCGGTCGTCCAGGTTGCTGCGGCTGGCGGGGCGAACAATCGAACGCATCCATCCGAGCAAGCCAGGCACTGTGGCCCTGCCTGAACGGCTGGTCACAGAGCGAGATGCGGTTCTTTCGTCGATCGGTCGCCGGTGGCCCCAGGCCGCGGCGGCATCGGTGGCCAAGTGGCTGTTCGACTTCTACGCGCTGTTGGCGGCACTGGTTGCCGTCGGCGACGAGCACAGGGTGTCGCTGGTGCTGCTGGCCTATGTGGCCGGAGCGGTGTTGACGATGGTGCCCATCACACCGGGCGGGCTGGGGTTCGTCGAAGCAGGCCTCACTGCGGCCCTGATTGCGTCGGGCGTCAGCCCGGGCCGGGCGGTTCTGGCAACCCTGGCATACCGGCTCGTCAGCTATTGGCTGCCGATATTGGCCGGTCTCGGCGCCTACGTGTGGTTCCGCATCCACTTCCACACCAGCATGAAGTGGGGCACAGCGGACCCGGTGAGCTAGCCGGAATCGCCTGTTCGGGTACCGGTCAGCATCTGGGCTGCTCCGAAAGTGAGAGCTTTCCACTCGGCGTCGGCGAAGCCGGCCCGCCGCAGGTCGGCCAGCATCTCGTCGACCGGGGGCAGGTACGCCAGCGATTTGGGCAGATAGGCGTATGCGCTTTTGTCTGACAGCACACCACCCACCCACGGAACCACCTTGCCGAAGTAGATGCCGTGGCCAAAGCGGGCGACGGGGTTGCGCGGTTCGGCCGCGTCTACCAGTGCGATGCGGCCCCCGGGGCGCACGACTCGGCCCAACTCGGTGAAGAAGCTTGGCAGGTCGACGAAGTTTCGCAGTGCGAAGCCACAGACCACGCCGTCGACGGACGCGTCCGCGACCGGAAGGCTCAGGGCGTCGCCCTGGACCATCTGGGCGGTCGTTCGCCGGGCTTGCATCATGCCCATCGAGAAGTCGACGCCAATGGGATGGTGACCCGCCGACGCCAAGTCGTTGCACAGGTCGCCGGTGCCCGCAGCTATGTCGAGCACCAGCGAACCCTGACTCAAACCCAAGCGCTCGACCGTGCGACGACGCCATCGCACGTCGATACCGAAGGTCATTATCCGATTGACGCGGTCGTACCTTGGGGCGATGCGGTCGAACATCGACCTGACGGCCGACGCCTTGGCTTCGCCCTCCAGGAGCCCCTCGTCGGTGACGGGGGAGGACGGAATGTCAGGCATATACCCGGTAGATGACCTCGGCGACGCAGGCAGGCTTTTCTGTGCCTTCGACCTCGAAGGTCATCTTGATCTTGTACTGGGCACCACCGTCGAAGCGGTCGACGCTGACTACCTCTGCTCCGGCCCTGACGTTGGAACCAACCGGCACCGGTGACATGAAGCGGATCTTGTCGGCTCCGTAGTTGACGCCCATTGCGACGCCCTTGACGGTCATGATCTCGGCCATCAGCATCGGCGCCAGCGACAGGGTGAGATAGCCGTGTGCGATGGGGCCTCCGAAGGGGCCGGCCTTGGCCCGCTCTACGTCGATGTGAATCCACTGGTGATCACCCGTGGCGTCGGCAAACGTGTTCACCTGCTCCTGGCTGACGTTGTGCCATTCGCTGTAGCCGAGGTGTGAACCGACCCGTGATTCGAGGTCGTCGAGGCCGTTGATCTCTGTAGCTGCCATGTGTCTCAGTCTTTCAGTCGAGGGTCAGCGAAACCATATGCGCGCATAGCTGCGGGTCTGGTCGTGCAGCAGCAGGGTCATCAGCGCCGCGGAGAACATCAGGCCGATCAGTGACAGGCCGAAGATGCCGTCGTCGAGCACGACCAGCAGGTCTACCAGAGTCATCACCGATGACCCGCCGATGGCCACCATGTAGCCGATCTTGCGCTCGCTGGCCACGCCAACAGCTCCGGCGGCCTGAGCGATGAGCGCCAAGAAGATGATCGATCCCGGAATTCCGGTGATGCGGGCCAGTACACCAACGCTGAACAACGAGAAGAAGGCGTTGAAGTAAGACAGCACCACCGCACCCTGCAGGGTCTGGGGCTGGCTGGGATTGAACCAACGAATTCCGTCCATGGGCCAAACAGTGTGCCAGCAAAGCGCGCGGTTGCGTTCAGCGACGCCCTATGCGGTGTTCGGCCTTCAGCTGCCCACAGGCCGCGTCTATGTCTGTTCCGCGATTGCGGCGCACGGTTGCGTTGACGCCGCCGGCCTTGAGCCGGTCGCGGAACTCGAAGATCGTGTCCATCGACGAGCCCGTGGTCGGGTAGCCAGGGGTGCGGTTCAGCGGTATCAGGTTGACATGGGCGCGCAGCGGGGCGGCATAGGCGGCCAGTTCGGCAGCGTCTTGTTGTGTGTCGTTTACACCGTCGATCATCGCCCACTCGAACGACAGCCGCCGGTGGGTGGTCTGGACATACCTCTGGCAGGCCCGAGCCAGATCGGCCAGGGGGTACCGCCGGTTCAGCGGCACCAGCTGGTCGCGCTTGGTGTCGTTGGCCGCGTGCAGCGACACGGCCAGCCCCACCTGGGTACCGAGGTCGGTGAAGCGTTCGATGCCCGGCACAACTCCGACGGTCGAGACGGTCAGGTGTCTGGCTCCGATTCCGAGGTCGGTGTTCATGCGCTCGATCGATGCCGCTACGGGCTCGAAGTTGGCCAGGGGTTCGCCCATGCCCATGAAGACGACGTTGTCGACGCGACGGTCGACCTTGCGGGCCTCTTGGCCTGCACGAATCACCTGCTCGACGATTTCCCCGACGGTCAGATGCCGATCGAATCCGGCTTGGCCGGTGGCACAGAATCCGCACGCCATCGCACATCCGGCTTGGCTCGAGATGCAGACGGTCGTTCGGTCGTCGTAGTGCATCAGGACGGTCTCGATGAGGAACCCGTCGCGCAGTTGCCACAGGAACTTGATGGTGCCTCCGTCACGGCTCACCGAGCGGCGCACCTGTAACAGGCCGGGCGGCAACAGGCCCTCTATCGCTCCGCGCAGGGTCTTGGGCAGATTGGAGATGTCGGCGGGGTCGAGCAGTTTCTCGTACAAACCAGACCACAGCTGGTCGAGGCGGAACCTCGGTTCGCCGTCCAGAAGCGAGGCCAACTCGTCACGATTCAGGTCGTACAGCGAAGGATTCGAGGGGAGTTCGCGCCCCTGCTCGTCGGGGTCGGGTGCTTGGGCCATCAAGGGGCAGACTACCCAGGGACAGCGGTTACAGTTCGTTGGGTGAGCCATCACATGCACGACCACCATCGCGATGTCCAGGGAGGCAACATCCGGGCCGCCGTGTTCGGCGCCAGCGACGGGCTGGTTTCCAACACGCTCCTGATTCTCGGAGTCGCCGGTGCCGACATCGCTTCATCGACGGTTCGGGTCACCGGTTTCGTGGGTCTGCTGGCAGGAGCTGTCTCGATGGCCGCCGGCGAGTATGTGTCGATGCAGGCCCAGAACGAGCTGGTCGAGGCCGAGATCAAACGCGAGCGTGAGGCCCATGCCAACGAGCCCGAGCACGAGATCGAAGAGTTGGCCGAGCTCTATGTCGAGCGAGGGCTAGACCCCGAGCAGGCCGCATCGATCGCCCGCTCGTTGATGAGCAACCCCGACATCGCGCTCGAGGTGCACACCCGCGAGGAGTTGGGTGTGTCGCCAGACGACTTGGCCTCGCCAATGGGGGCGGCCTCCTCGTCCTTCGTCGCCTTCTCCATAGGTGCGATCCTGCCGTTGGTGCCCTGGTTTTTCGCCGGCGGAACAGCGGCAGTTATTGCGTCGGTGGCCATCGCATTGACCTCGGCGGCGCTCATCGGCGCGATTCTTGCGACACAGACCGGTCGGTCGATCGTGCGCACCGCCGCCAGGCAGGTCGCAATCGCCGCCGGTGCCGCGTTGGCCAGCTACTTCATAGGCAAGCTCCTGGGAGTACAGGTCTCCTAGCGTCCGGCTCTTAGCGACAACTGGGGTTCTGGCGCCGCTGCTGGGTGGGTTTGGGTTGAGTGTCCTACCCCCTGTTTAGGGTTTGTGGCGTGACAGAGGTGCGGGTGGTGCTTAGCGGCGCCGAGCAACTTGAGGTGATGGATGTGGCCGGGCTCGAGGCCGAGCTTGGTGGCGTTCGTCGTGTGCGTGCTCGTTTGGATGGCCACGAGGCCCGGCTGTTGCACGCGTTGACCAAGGCCCGCCAGAGGGCCGCGAACCGCAAAGGCAAGGAGTCTGACTCCGATACCGGGAGCGAGGACGAGGCTGGGTCTGGGTCCAAGCCGGACCCTGGGCCGCCTGCTCCGTCGCGTAAGGCCCAACGCGAGGCCGAAGCCAGGTCGCGGCGTCTAGCGACCAATCCCGATGTTGCCGAGGCGTTGGAGGCTGGGGACATCAACTCCGAGCAAGCCGATTACCTGACCAACACCGACCTGCCCGACGACATCAAAGCCCGACTCTTGGCAGAAGCGATCGGCCAGTCGGCTGACGAGACCAGGGCGGCGGTTCGTGAGGCCGAACGCG
Source organism: Acidimicrobiales bacterium (assembly GCA_041394185.1). Lineage (NCBI taxonomy): Bacteria > Bacillati > Actinomycetota > Acidimicrobiia > Acidimicrobiales > Acidimicrobiales bacterium. The sequence goes on along the minus strand of JAWKIQ010000005.1, from coordinate 264,157 downwards.
AACAAACCCGTGAGGATCCTGACGAGCGGCTGGCGCGTCAGCGTCGACGCAGGCGTGGGTCTTGTGGGATCGACGGTGACGACATGATCTGGTTCAACGCCACATTGGACCCGGTCACTGGTGCTGCGTTGAAAGCCGAGTACGACCGCCGTGAGCGTGCTGCGTTTCATCACGACATGCGAACCATCACAGACCCCAAGAAGCGTCGCAGCCACCAACAACGGGGTGCTGACGTCATCGCCAGCATGCTGACAGACGGCCTCCTCCCAGCAGCCGACCAAGCCGACCCCACCGCAGACACCCGGGAACGGGCCGCTGGTTGCGTGAACCTGATCGTCGACATCGACCAACTCGCAAGGCCGGACGGGCTGGCCTACACCCTTGATGGAATCCAGATACCGGCATCGATCGCACGCTCGATGCTGTGCCGAGCCCAGATCAATGCGTGGTTTCAGCAGGCAGACAGGCGGCTGCTGGATCTGGCATATGACGTCGAATACGCCACACCAACACAGAAACTGGCCCTAGCCATACGCGACGGCACATGCAGATGGAAACACTGCAACACCGAAGCCACACGATGCGAAGCCCACCACCTGCACCATCGCGAACACGGCGGATCGACCGACCTCGACAACCTGGCGCTGTTGTGCCCGCATCATCACGACCGGTTGCACCAAAACGGCAACCGACTCTTCATGGGAGGCACACCGGACCAGTGGCGACTCGAGGACAGCCACGGCACCGTCATCAGCGAATGGACCAAACCACCACCACGACAACGAAGACCGGCCGGCAAACCACCGAACCAAACCACACGAACCGGCTAGTGGACGGGCTCCCTAGCCGATCGGTACGTACAGTCGCCGAACGGTTTCGGTCGTGAAGCCGAGCGACTCGTACAACTTGGCCGCGGGGGTGTTGTCGGCATCGACGTAGAGGATGGCTCGGTCGTATCCCCGCGACTGGATAGACCTCAGACCGGCAACGGTCATGGCTCGCCCGAGGCCCTTGCCGTGATGGGCGGGGTCGACCCCTATCACGTAGATCTCACCCGCAGGCGGGGTCTCATCGTCATGGATCTTCGTCCAGCAGAAACCGGCGATGGCGCCGTCGACCTCGTGAATCAGGAACCCTTCAGGGTCGAACCATGGCTCGGCCTCGCGTTGGCTCACCTGTTCGACAGTCCAGCCGCCCTGTTCGCGATGCCAGGCAAAGGCCCGGTTGTTGACCCCGACCCACTCGGCCTCGTCGTTGCCTACCCGAAAGGCCCTGATGTCGAGCCCCTCGGCAGCCTCGAAACCCCCGACCGGAGGCAGATTCACCTCGAGCTTCCACAGGTCTCTCTGGGCCTCGAGACCAATGCTTCGCATCGCCTGGTCTAGGTCGCCCTGGGCTTGATCGGGGTGGTCAACCCAGGTGGGTGCCAGGTGTGAACGGGCGATCTCTCGCACCGCAGCGGCGATGCCGGTTGCACTGTGGCCCGCAGCGTTCAGCTCGAACAGCGGCCCGGTCGCATCGGCGCCCACCGCTATGTCGATCGTTTCGCTCACCCAGTCGAGGCTATCCGGGTCGGGGCTGCCCGGTGTGAGCTAGCGTCTCGACCGATGGGAAAGCCCCGATCGCCCAAGGGCCGAGCCAAGCTCGCGCATCAGCGTCTGGCCGCAGAGTACGAAGCGGTGGTCGAGCTCGATCACCGCAACCCGTTCGAGCTGCTGGTGGCAACCATCCTGTCTGCCCAGTGCACCGACGCTCGCGTCAACATGGTGACGCCGGCCTTGTTCGACCGCTACCCAAGCGCCCAGGCCCTCGCCGGCGCCGACGAGACCGAACTGCAGGAGATGGTGCGGTCGACCGGGTTCTACAAGAACAAGGCCCGAAGCCTGTTGGGAATGGCCAGGGCGTTGCTCGACAACCATGGGGGAGAGGTGCCCACCGGCATCGACGAACTGGCGGCTCTGCCCGGAGTTGGGCGCAAGACGGGCAATCTGATCCGCACGGTGTCGTTCGATCTTCCGGGCTTGCCCGTCGACACCCATGTGAGGCGAGTGGCTCAGAGACTGGGGCTGACCACCTTGCAGGATCCCGACAAGATCGAAGCCGAACTCAACCCGATGGTGCCGGTGGGCGAGCGGGGAGACTTCGCGCTGCGGCTCATCTTGCACGGACGCCGAGTGTGTTTTGCCAAGAAACCGGCCTGTGACGACTGCGTCCTGAACGACTTCTGCCCCAGCGCTTTCGAGTCACCGTAGCGATCGCGACGCCTTGTCCAGGCGTCGAATCGCCATACGCAGGGCCCGGTCGACCTCGTAGAGCTCGGCGGCGATGTCTTCCTTGTCGGTGTCGACCATCGAGTCGGCGGCCACGGTCACCCGATTGCGCAGTTCGTCGAGCAAAGTCGAGATCGATCCGAGTTCTGCGCTGGAGGTGGACACCCGGGCATTGTTACACGCCTTGGTGACAGCAGCTCCTACGACTACTCTGAGTTCATGAAACGGTGGGTGCTAGCACTGTGCGTGGTGGTCGGTCTTCTCGCTCTGGGGCCAGGCCTCACAACTGGTGCTGCCGCAGGCGACCAGCCTGTAACACTGGCCGAGCTGGATCGGTGTGGCGACTATTGGCCCGAGGCCCAGCTGGTCGACGAGGCCTCGCCCGACCCTTTGTTGCAGCAGATTCAGCGCACCCGTGCCGAGGTGGGCTACAGCCACGCTGAGGCCGAGGTGTGGGCCGGCGTGGTCGAGAACCGCTATGTCCCAGGTTTCGGGGCGTTCACTCCGGCAGAGGAATCACAGATGTCGGTCGTGCAGAACGTCGGTGAAACACCGTTCTCGATCGCACAAGCGGTGGGCGTGCCGTTCATCGGCCGCATCGATCGGCTGCGAGACCGCATCGTTATCGACGTGGAGACCGAGACCCAGCGGGCGGCGTATCTCGCCGAGCTCGAGCGCCGGGTCGGCGTCGGCGCGGTCAGTCGCAACCTGGCCGACCGCTTCGAGGTCGTCGCCTCCGGTACCCCATGGGCCCGACTCGAGGCCGAACACGATCTCTTGTCGTCGCGGTTCAGTCAACTCGTCGATCTGGGCGTATGGGGGATGAGCCCCGCAAACGCGGCGCACGACAAGGCGATCATCGAGATCTATCAGTCGAACTTCGACGCGAACTCAGCGGTCGACATCTCGGCGATCTTCGACGGGGTCGACACCAACTATGTGTGCTTGGGTGTGGCGCCCAATCCCGAGCCGGAACCACCTCAGCCCTCGGGTGATGGATGGACTGTGGTGGGCGAGGTCTTCCCCGATCCCGGCTACAACGGCGCAGGTGATGGGCTCATCGAGGTTTATGGCACCCCTGCCCATCTGGCGGACGCCTGGCGATTCGGTGGCCAACCAACACAGTTCGACCCAATGACGCAGTTCGCGGTCGTCGTAACAACCGGCGTGGGCGGTTGCCCCGAGACCAACTTGACCTCGGTCGAGGAGACCTTCGACGGGCTCCATTTCGAGTTCACCAACTATCCGCAAGCGCCCGTGTGCACCGCCCAGGGGAGCCGCTACTCCTTCGCCGTGCTGATCGAACGCCGATTGGTCGGCGCGGGCCCCGTGGTGTTGCGCACCGAGCGTGGCTACCCCGCGATTGGGCTGGTTGCTGAGCCAGGCCAGGCAGTGCGGCCGGTCGAATTGGTCGGCGCTCAGCCTCACGACGCCGCGATCATCCCGATCTCAGACCGGACCCTCCGGCCAGGAGGCGGCACATGGTGGGTGGATCGCGGTGGCGGCGTCTATTCCATGGGCGGGGCGCCGTACCTCGGGGGCATGGGTGGAATCATCATCGACGAGCCGGTTGTGGCCGTCGTCGCCACGCCGACGGGTCGCGGCTACTGGTTGTTCGCTGAAGACGGGGGAGTGTTCGCGTTCGGCGACGCCCCATTCCTCGGATCGATCCCGGGTGTCTTGGCGCCGGGTACTCGGCTGGCCAGCCCCATCGTCGACGCAGCGGCCACGCCGACCGGTCGCGGGTACTGGATGGCGGCCTCCGATGGCGGGGTGTTCGCCTTCGGCGATGCCGCATATTTCGGGTCGGTTCCTGGTGTTTTGCCGGCGGGTTCGACGGCCGAGATCACAGGGTTTGGTGCCACGCCGGACGGCAACGGATATCTGTTGACCACCAGCGACGGTGCCTTGTTCAACTTCGGATCGGTTGACCTGGCCGTAGGCGGGGCGGCGGTCAGCGAGGTCGACGATGTGATCGTCGACAACGGGGGCGAGGGCGTGCGGCTCGTCGTTGGCTTCGGCGCCGTCGATCTGGGCCCGGCAACCGGCCTCGCACATCCTGGCGAGTCGATGCTGGCCTTCTGCCCGCCCGGGCTTCGGAGGCAAGGCGGCGGCCCGGGCTCGACCGAGTTGACCACCATCACCCCGTTCGGTTGGTCGCCGGCCGCCGACCCCGATGCCGAGCTGAGGTCTCGGCCGGCGCTGGCTGACGGCATCTGGCTGCAGGTCGACAACGTGTACACCGACCCGATCCGGGGGCGCCAGGTCTGGATAGATCACACCGTGTCCGGTTTCGAGGTCGATGGCTATACCCGTTGCGTCGCCTGACACCCTCGGGCCGAGGTGGCGTCCCTCGGCGCCCCTCTAGGGGCGCCGGGGACAGACACTTCGGTTCGCGGTGGGGTGGGAAAAGGCGGTCTGGGGTGACGAGGCAGGGCGATACGATCGACCTTCGTGTTGAGGCGCCTCGATCTGCGTGGAAAAACCGGCGACCTGGCGGCTCTGTTGCCTCGTCCCGATCTGTCGATCGACGCGCCCACCAACGCTGTGCGCAACCTCCTCGACGAGGTAGCCACCCGCGGTGACGAAGCCGTCAGAGAGCTGACGGCCCGCTTCGATGGGGTCGACATAGACGACCTGCGGGTGCCCGTGGCCGATATCGAGGCTGCCGCCAGCAGGCTCGACCCCGCGTTGCTCGACGCCTTGAGGCTGGCTCACGACCGCATCCTCGAGTTTCATCGTCACGAGGACGCATCCAGCCACCGCGTCGACAGCGGCGGTATCGCGATCGAATCGATACCCCAGCCGGTGGAGCGTGCGGGCGTGTATGTGCCGGGCGGCCTGGCCGCCTATCCGTCGACGGTTCTGATGACCGTGCTGCCCGCTCGGGCCGCGGGTGTGGACGACATCGTTGTCTGCACCCCGCCCAAACCCGACGGGTCGGTGCTTGACGTCGTCCTTGCCGCCGCCCACCTGTGCGGCGTAACCGAGGTGTTGCGCATCGGCGGCGTGCAAGCGGTTGGCGCCATGGCATATGGCACCCAATCGGTGCGGCCGGTCGACGTCATCGCCGGCCCCGGCAACATTTGGGTGGCGACAGCAAAACAAGAGGTGGCAGGGCGTGTTGGTATCGCGTCTGCCTTCGCCGGCCCCAGCGAGATCGTGGTGGTGGCCGACGCCAGCACACCGGCAACCAGCGCTGCGGTCGACGTCGTGTTGCAAGCCGAACACGGCCCAGGCGGCCGAGCCTGGCTGGTGACATGGGACGAGGCCCATGCCGATGCCGTCGACGAGGCCATCGCCCGCATAGTCGACATGTCTCCGCGCCGAGACGAAACCCTTGCGACCCTCGAATCCGATGGCTGGATATGCCTGGTCGACGGCCCGCAACAGGCCATCGAAGTCAGCGACGGCGTGGCTCCCGAGCACCTCCAGCTGATGTGCGAGAACGCCTCGGCCTTGGCCCGCACCGTCAAGCACGCAGGAGCCGTCTTTGTCGGCCCGTGGGGTCCGGCGTCGATCGGCGACTATGTCGCCGGGCCGTCCCACGTATTGCCCACGGCCGGCACCGCCAGGTTCTCGGGTGCTCTGACGGTCGACGATTTCCAGAAGCGCATGCACATCATCGAGGTGTCCAAGCAGGGTTTCGACGCCGTTGCGCCCGCCGTGGTGGCCCTGGCCCAAGCCGAGGGACTGTGGGCCCACGCCGCATCGGTTTCGCAGCGCCAGCGCTGGGCGCAGGAGGGTCTGCAGTGAACCCACGCCCAGAGCTGGTACGCCCCGATCTGCGGGTGTTGGAGGGCTATCACTCGCCCCAACTAGATGTCGAGGTCAGGCTCAACACCAACGAGGCGCCGACGCCTCCGCCCGCCCAGTTCACGCTGGATCTGACCACCGCCTTGTCCGGCATCGAGTGGCACAGGTACCCAGACCGCGGCGCCACCGAACTGCGCGCTGCCATCGCCCGCATGCATCAGGTTGACCCTGCGCAGGTGTTGGTCGCGAACGGCTCGAACGAGGTCTTGCAGACGATCTGCCTGACCTTTGGAGGGGCCGGCCGCACCGTGGCAACCTTCGAGCCGACCTACGCCATGCACGGACAAATCGCGCGCACCGTTCAGTGCGAGGTGGTCGAGGGTGAGCGCAACGAACAATTCGAACTCGAAGATGCCGAACTGACCCGTGTGCTGGCTCAGGCAGCACCTGCCATATCGTTCCTGTGCTCGCCCAACAACCCGACGGGCACCGCCGAGCGCGTCGAGATCGTTGAGCTGGCGCTGAACCTGGCGCCTGGTGTGGTGGTGGTCGACGAGGCCTATGGCCAGTTCGCCAGCTTCTCGGCCCTCGATCTGTTGGCCAGGTCGGGTGGCGCCAACAGCGACCTGCCGTTGCTGGTGACCCGGACCTTCTCCAAGACATGGTCGATGGCGGGCGCCCGGCTGGGTTATGTGGTTGGCCCGTCGTGGATGATCGCCGAGATGGAAAAGGTGTTGTTGCCTTACCACCTCGACACCGCCAAACAACTCGCCGGCACCATCGCCTTGCAGTTCCAGGACGAGATGAACGCCCGCGTTGCCGCCATCATCGAAGAGCGCGGCCGCATCAGCAGCCGTCTGTCGGAGATGGGCTTCCAGGTGTGGCCGTCGCAGGCCAACTTCGTGCTGTTCAGAACCACTCCTCTCGGCCGCAAGGGCAAGGACGTCTGGCAAGGGCTGGTCGATCGATCGGTGCTGGTGCGCGACTGCTCGTCTTGGCCGCGGCTGGAGGGTTGCCTGCGCGTCACGGTGGGCACACCAGGCGACAACAACCGGTTCCTCGAAGCACTCGAAGAGGTGATCTCGTGACCCAGCGATCAGCCGCCAGGCAACGCCAGACCAAGGAGACCGACATCGATCTTCGGCTCGAGGTCGACGGAACCGGCTCGGTCGATGTCCAGACCGGCCTGCCGTTCTTCGACCACATGTTGGCCCAGCTGGCCAAGCACGCCAGGTTCAACCTCTACTTGAGGTGCAGGGGCGACATCGAGATCGACAGCCACCACACGGTCGAAGACACCGGCATCGCACTTGGCGAGGCTTTCCGTGAGGCCATGGGCGACAAGGCCGGTGTGCGGCGCTTCGCCAGCATCACGGTGCCGCTCGACGAGGCTGCCGTCGAGGTTGTGGTCGACCTGTCCGGCCGACCGTTCCTGCACTACGACATCGATCCGCCCGGCGAGAAGATCTTGGGCGACCCGCCGTTCGATCCTCAGCTGTGTGAGGAGTTCTGGCGGGGGTTCGTGATGGCCTCTGGCATCACATTGCACCTGGTGATGCTGAGGGGCAAGAACACCCACCACATCATCGAGGCCAGCTTCAAGGGCGCGGCCAGGGCGATGTACGACGCGGTCAAGATCGTCGACGACGTCATGCCCAGCACGAAAGGGGTGCTGTGAGCCGCACGGCGGACACCCGAAGGGTGGACCAGAAGGCGAACGTCGATGCTGTGAGCCGCACGGCGGACCAGAACGCGCCCTTGGTTGCCGTCATCGACTATGGCATCGGCAACCTTCGTTCGGCCCAGAAGGCGTTTCAGCGCGCCGGTGCCGACGCCAGGCTGACCTCAGACCCGGGCCTCATCGCAGAGGCGGCTGGTGTGGTGCTGCCCGGCGTGGGGCACTTCGGGTCGTGCATCGGACAGTTGAGGTCGTCGGGGATGTTCGACGTGACGCTCGATGCGGTGCATTCCGATCGTCCGTTCCTGGGCATCTGTGTGGGCATGCAGATGCTGTTCGAGGGTTCCGAGGAAGCCCCCGGGGTCGAAGGGCTGGGGGTCATACCCGGCATGTCCAGGCTGATACCGCCAGGGCTGCCCAGGCCACACATGCAGTGGAACCGCCTCGACATCGAGCGCCCCGAATCGCACCTGCTCGCGGGGCTCGACGGCGAGGTGTGGATGTACTTCGTGCACAGCTACGCCGCCGATACCGAGCCCGAATACATCGTCGCCACAGCCGAGTACGGGGTCGATCTGACCGCCATGGTCCAAAAGGGCGACAAGCTGTGGGCCACCCAGTTCCACCCCGAGAAGTCGGGCGATCGCGGACGCCAGTTCATCGCCAACTTCGTGTCCGAGGTGTCTGCGGGTGCCCGTGTTTGAGCTGTTCCCGGCCATCGATCTGCGCGACGGGCGCTGCGTGCGGTTGCTGCAGGGCGACTATGACCGCGAGGTCCGCTACGAGGCCGACCCGGTCGAGGTTGCGTTGTCGTTCGAGGCGGCCGGTTCACCGTGGATACATGTCGTAGACCTGGACGCGGCAAGGTCGGGGGTGGCGACGAACCTCGACGTCATCGGCTCGATCGCTTCTGCCGTGTCGGTGCCCGTGCAGTCGGGCGGTGGTGTCAGGTCGGTCGATGCGGCGAAGGCCCTGTTCGACGTGGGCGTGACCCGCTGCGTCGTCGGAACCGCCGCCGTCGAGAACCCCGACGTAGTCGATCGACTGGCGGCCGGCGGGCATCGCGTCGCCGTCGGCCTCGACGTCAAGGGCGACGAGGTGGCCATCCGCGGCTGGGAACAGGGCAGCGGCCGGTCGATTTTCGACCTGCTGCCGCGGTTCGCCGACGTGGGCGCCGACGCCGTCATAGTCACCCAGATCCACAACGACGGCATGGGCCACGGCCCCGATTTCGATGGGCTAGCTGCGGTGTTGGCGGCCACAGATCTGGCTGTTGTCGCCAGCGGCGGGGTTGGCAGCACCGACCACATCGCCGACCTGGTGCGTGTCGAGGTCGAAGGCAAGACGCTGGCCGGGGTCATCGTCGGCAAGGCCCTGCACGACGGCACCATCTCGATCGATGCCGCCGTCGCCGCATCGAAAGGAACGTCATGAAGACCGTCAGGGTCGTTCCCTGCCTCGACGTCGACAGAGGCCGGGTGGTCAAGGGTGTGCGGTTCGTGGAGTTGCGCGATGCGGGCGACCCGGTAGAACTGGCCGCTCGCTATGACCAGCAAGGCGCCGACGAGGTGGTGTTCCTCGACATCACCGCCAGCTCCGACGACCGCGACACCATCGTCGAGTTGGCAGAGCGCGCAGCCGAGGAGTTGCACATCCCCTTCACCATCGGCGGGGGAGTGCGCACGGTCGAAGACGCCAGGCGCCTGTTGCGGGCCGGGGCCGAGAAGGTTTCGGTCAACTCGGCGGCTGTCAGTCGCCCCGAGGTGGTTTCCGAGATCGCCAACGAGTTCGGTAGCCAGTGTTGTGTGGTGGCCATCGACGCCAAGCGGGTGGGCGACACCAGCGCCTGGCATGTCTATGTAAAGGGTGGCCGAGAGGACACCGGGCTCGATGCTGTCGAGTGGGCTGTCGAAGTGGCCAGGCTCGGCGCCGGCGAGATACTGCTGACGTCGATGGACGGTGACGGCACGAAGGCCGGCTACGACCTCGAGCTGACGCGCACCATCGCCGAGGCCGTCGATGTGCCGGTGATCGCGTCGGGCGGTGTCGGAACGCTCGAGCACCTGGTGGCCGGCGCCGTCGAGGGCAAGGCCGATGCGGTTTTGGCCGCATCGATCTTCCACTTCGGGCAACACACGGTTGCCGAGGCCAAGCAGGCACTGCTGGATGCCGGGGTGGCCGTGCGCCCGCCTGGAGCCTGACCGGCTGAATAGGTCTGCGGCCGGGCCACACGGCTAAGCTCGCTCCTCATGGGGGAGGGGGCTCACCACGAGGACATCAAGCTCTCTCTCGTCGACGCTGTAACGGAGCTGATCGCCGCGCACGGCATCGAGGGATTTACCGTCAGCGACGTCACCGGCAAGGTGGGGATCGCCCTGGGCAGCTTCTACCGCTACTTCGATTCGAAGGAGCAACTGATCGAGGCGGCCATACTCAACCATCGGGCCGAAACCTCCGACCTGCGTGCCTTGATCGACAAGGGCGAACACGACCCGATCGATCTCATCGGCATGTTCCTCAGCCGCAACTACGTGACCATGTCGCACGATCCGGCGCGCGCCGGTTTCGAACATGCGGTGATCGGCCACCCGTTCTACGCCAAGCTCATAGCGGCCGACGCAACAGCGCTGCTCGAGCTGAACCCACCCTCGGACGAGCTGGTGAGGCGTCGAAGCGACTTCATGGTGTCGCTGCTGAAGGGCTTCATGATCGCTGCGCACGAGTACGCGGCCGATCATCCCGAGGTGTTCGACGACGAGCTGGCTCTGGTCGACGCGATGACGATTATCAAGCGGGTATTCGGCGAGACCTGACCTGGGGATCGTCGCAACACATCTAGGGGGACCATGTATCCAGGAGTCCATGCGGCGGAAAAGCCCGATCACCCGGCGGTGATCATGGGCCGCACCGGAGAAACCCAGACCTATGCCGAACTGGACGAGCGCTCGTCCAGGCTGGCGTCGTTCTGGGTCAGTTCTGGTCTGCAGAAGGGCGACCACATCGCCCTGTTCATGGAGAACCAGATCCGCTTCATGGAGGTCGTCTGGTCTGCATTGCGAAGCGGGCTGTACGTCACCGCCATCAACAGCTACCTGTCGGCTCCCGAGGTCGCCTACATCGTCGACGACTGCATGGCCAAGGCCGTGGTCACGTCGGCGGCGCGCCACGCGGTCGCGTCCGAGGTTCAGGCGCTGGGCGAGACACCAGCCGTCGACACCTGGCTGCTGGCCGGAGCCGAAGGTGCCGCACCCGGATTCGACGACTACGAAGCCGCCATCGCGGCGGCCGATCGCTTCGACCCAGAGCTCGAGACCATGGGCTCCACGATGCTGTACTCGTCTGGGTCGACCGGACGCCCCAAGGGCATCCTGCGCGCCCTTCCGGGCACCCACCCCTCCCAACCCGACGCCAGGGCGCTTGGGTTGGTAGCCAACTACGACTATGGCCCCGACATGGTCTACCTGTCGCCGGCGCCGATGTATCACGCGGCCCCGCTGGCCTTCGTCACAGGAGCCCAGCGCCACGGCGGCACCGTGGTGATGATGGAAAAGTTCGACGCCGAATATTCGCTCGACCTGCTGGCCCGATACCGGGTTACACATAGCCAGTGGGTGCCAACGATGTTCGTGCGGATGCTCAAGCTCGACGAATCTCAACGCGCCGGACGCGATCTCAGCGCTCACCGCGTCGCGATCCACGCCGCCGCGCCGTGCCCGGTAGAGGTCAAGCGCCAGATGATCGACTGGTGGGGGCCGATCCTCTACGAGTACTACGCCGGCACCGAGGGCATGGGCAGCACCATCGTGACCAGCGAAGAGTGGCTGACCAAGCCGGGAACGGTGGGCAAGCCGCGCAACTGCGAGATCGTCATCGCCGACGAGGACGGCACCATCTTGCCCGCAGGCGAGATCGGCACCGTCTACTTCCGCGGCGCCGCCGACTTCGAGTACCACAACGCACCCGAAAAGACTGCCGAGGCCCACCTCGACGCCAACACCGCAACCCTCGGCGATGTCGGCTACGTCGACGACGACGGCTACCTGTTCCTGACCGACCGCAAGGCGTACATGATCATTTCGGGTGGTGTGAACATCTACCCCCAAGAGGTCGAGGACTGCCTGGTGCTGCACCCCGACGTCGCCGACGTGGCCGTGTTCGGTGTGCCCGACGCCGAAATGGGCGAACAAGCGAAGGCCGTGGTGCAGCCCGCCGAGGGAGTTCAGGCCGGCCCCGACCTCGAACGCGCCATCATCGCCTACACCCGCGAACATCTGGCCCACTTCAAGTGTCCAAAGACCGTCGACTTTCTCGACGAGCTACCCAGGCTGCCGACGGGCAAGCTCTACAAGCGGCTATTGCGCGACAAGTACTGGGGCAAACACGATTCGAAGATCGTCTAGCCCAAAGGCCCGGCCGTCGAGGTCGAAAGTCCGGATTGGGCGACTGCTACAAGGCGCTAGCTTGGGACACCATGCTCAGACTTGTCCTGCCCAAGGGGTCGCTCGAGAAGGCGACGCTTCAGCTGTTCGAAGAGGCCGACCTGGCCGTCAACCGCAGCAGCTCCGTCGACTACAAGGCCGAAATCGACGACCCCAGGGTCGCGGACGTGCGCATCCTGCGGCCACAAGAGATCGGTGGCTACGTCTCCGACGGCTTGTTCGACATGGGCATCACAGGCCGCGACTGGATCGAGGAGACCTCGGCCAACGTCGTGTCCTTGGGCGAGATGAAGTACTCGAAGAACACCTCCAAGCCGGTTCGGATCGTGCTGGCGGTGCCCAACGATTCGCCGTGGCAGGCGGTCACCGACATGCCCAACGGTGTCAAGGTCTCGACCGAGTATCCAGAGTTGACCCGGCGGTACTTCGCCGATGCCGGCATCGAGGCCGACATCAAGCTGTCGTACGGTGCCACCGAGGCCAAGGCCCCAGACATCGTCGATGTGGTCGTAGACATAACCGAGACCGGTCGGGCTCTGAAGGCCGCCGGTCTGCGCATCCTCGACACCATGCTCACCAGCTACACCGAGTTGGTCGTCAACCCCGAGGCATACCAAGACCCCGACAAGCGCAAGGCCATGGAGCAGATCAAGACCCTGCTCGACGGTGTTCTCGACGCTCGTGGGCGGGTACTGGTGAAGATGAACGTCCCGGCCGACGCACTGCAGGCTGTCATAGAGGTGCTGCCGTCGGCCAAGGTGCCAACGGTCAACGAGCTGTTCGGCGGCGCCGGTTATGCGGTCGAGACGGTGGTGTCGAAGGACAAGATCAACATCTTGATCCCAGAACTGGTCGAACGTGGTGCCACCGACATCCTCGAAATGGGCATCGCCAAGATCGTGCCTTAGCTTGCTGCTAGTTCGCGCCCTTCGGGCGCTCATACGCAGGTTGGCTAGCTGCTAGTTCGCGCCCTTCGGGCGCTCATACGCAGATTGGTCTTTGCCGTTCGTCGCCGAGGGCTCCTCACTACGTCTGGGTAGAGCTGCTAGTTCGCGCCCTGCGGGCGCTCATACGCAGATTGGCTAGCTGCTAGAAGGCTCAGTCTTGTTCGTCGGGGTCTTCGGCTTCGTTCATGGCGGTCGAGACCTCGACGTAGGCCATACGAAGCTGGGTCAGGGCCGCAGCCAGGGTCTGGTGCTCGGCGAGGCGATCACCCAGATTGTCGACAAGCAGGCCCATGGCGTCTATCGGCAGGCGGGCCTTGTCGAGGCTGCCGGTGCGCAGGTGCAGCGCGGCCAACTCGAAGAGCCCCATCACGTGGTTGGCCACAACCTGTTCGACCGGTGCAGCGACCAGCTGGGCCTGTGCTCGCGCCAGCTCCTCCTCGAGTGCCTCGGCCTGGGCGGCGGTCAGCTCGGGCTCGGTTGGCTGCCCGGCAGCATCGCCCGGTACCTCGTGCTCGCCGTCTGGTGTCCAAAGGCTCATCTGAGCGGTCCTTCCGTTGTGGAGAGGCGAATTGTCGCCGGCAGCTGCTAGGGTAGGACACCGGACAACTGAGGCAAGCGGGGCCGCGCCCCCACCTGGCCACGCCGAGTGCGCCAGGTCTACAGAAAAGCCCTCGTGGCTTTCTGTTGTGTGACCGTTTCAAACGGTCTCGTGGGCGGGCTCGTTTTCTTCGAGTCCGCCTGGTTTCGTTTCGGGCCCAGCCCGCTCGTCGCCAGGTGAGTTGCACATAACGGACACTCAGGAGGCGTCCCTTGGACAAGCAGGTCTTGTCATAGCACCCGCAAACGAAGACGAACCCCGTCGCAACGAACGGATCCGGGCCCGCGAGGTCCGTCTGGTCGGCCCCGACGGTGACCAGATCGGCATCAAGCCGCTCCCCGAGGCTCTGGCAATCGCCCGTGCCGCCGAACTCGACCTCGTCGAGGTGGCAGCCCAGGCAAACCCGCCGGTGTGTCGGATCATGGACTACGGCAAGTTCAAGTACGAGGCCGAACAGCGAGCCAAGGAATCTCGCCGCAAGTCTCGTGCTGCCGAACTCAAGGAGATGAAGTACCGGCCCAAGATCAGCGTCGGCGACTTCAACACCAAGACACGCAATGTCGAGAAGTTCTTGAGCCATGGTCACAAGGTCAAGCTGACGATCATGTTCCGCGGTCGAGAGATGGCACACCCAGAACTCGGGCGAGACATCCTCGACCGGGTCGCCGAAGCGGTCAGCCATGTCGGCAAGGTCGACCAGTACCCGCGGCTCGACGGTCGAAACATGACGATGGTGCTCAGCCCCGACAAGCGGGCCCAGCAAGCATCGGCACGCAAGAAGGAAGCCGATAGCCAGGCAACCGACACGGCCGAGCAACAGGACAAGACCGAAGCCGAGGCTTCCGCCGCAACCGGCGACTGATCAACCGAATCACAACCGTTCTCGTCATCAGATCCGGCGGCAGGTGCTTTGCATCGTCCGCCCGATCGTCACGAGCGGGCCCGGGTTCTCGCCACGACGCGAGGACACCACCCCAAGCCACCATCAAGACACGAGGCAATGCTCATGCCAAAGATGAAGACCCACAGAGGCACCAAGAAGCGCATCAAGACCACTGGTTCTGGCAAGCTGCGCCGGCGCCAGCGCAACCGCGCCCACATCCTCGAGAAGAAGAGCTCGCGTCGCAAGCGCCGGCTCGCCGGCGAGGTCGATCTCGCCCCGGCAAACGAGGCGCGTATCAACCGCATGCTCGGTCGTCGCTGAGCCAACCCATAGGCGCTCTGCGCCGCCCCACTCCCGGCGCATCTAGCGCCAACTTCTCCAAGATCGAAAGGAAGAACCGATGGCACGCGTCAAGCGCTCTGTGGCCTCGAGAAAACACCGCCGCACGACCCTCGCGAAGGCCAAGGGCTACTACGGCAACAAGAGCCGTTCGTACCGGGCTGCAAACGAGCAGCTCATGCACTCGGGTCAGTATGCGTTCCGCGACAGGCGGGCACGCAAGGGTGAGTTCCGCAAGCTCTGGATTCAGCGGATCAACGCCGCGACCCGCGAGCACGGCCTCAGCTACAGCCGGTTCATCAACGGGCTGCACACCGCCGGTGTCGAGGTCGACCGTAAGGTCCTCGCCGACATGGCCATCGCCGATCCGGCAGCCTTCGCCAAGCTGGTCGAGGTCGCCAAGGCGAACCAGGGTTGAGCTCTCCGCAGCACCTGGCGGCGTCCAATCGTCGCGTGGTCGAGCTGCGCAAGCTGACTAATAGCCGCAAGGCCCGTCGCGACGAGCAGGTGTTCGTCGTCGACGGGCCTCGTGCATTGTCGACCCTGGTCGCCGCCGGCGCTGGGGTGAGGGCGGTGTTCGTCGACGAGCAGCACCCGGTCGAGTCGTTGCCGTTCGAGCTGCCGCACACGACGGCCGTTTACGAGCTCGACCGTTCTGTTCTGGCATCGGTCGCCGAGTCGAAGAGCCCTCAAGGTGTTCTGGCTGTTGTCGAGCTGAAGATGGCCGCGCTCGAGACCGTGGTGGCCCACCCCCGCGTTGTCGTTCTGGACGGGGTCCAAGACCCGGGCAACGTGGGCGCCATCGTTCGGGCCGGTGCGGCGCTGGGGTGGGGCGGTGTCGTGGTTTGTTCGGGTTGTGGCGACCCGTGGTCGCCCAAGGCGGTGAGAGGCTCGGCTGGCACCATCGGTCTCGTAGACGTTCTGGCCGACATCGAGGTCTCTGACGCCATCGAGGCCCTGGGCGTTGCGGGTTTCACGGTTGTGGGTGCCGACATGAATCCGTCGACCGAGGTCACCTCCATCGATCCCGGGCAGCGTTTGGCGCTGGTGCTCGGCGCCGAAGGGGCGGGCCTGAGCGCGCAGGCTCGCAGCGCAATCGATGCGACGGTCGGCATCGCCATGGCTCCTCTGGTCGAGTCGTTGAACGTCGCCGTGACGGCAGGCATCTTGATGCACTCACTGGCTCGATGAGCCGGCCACGTCGATAACATCGTCTGCCAGCGAAGACCGACCCTGGGGGCATGATGATCGTTCATCCGAGCAAGCTCGAAGACCGCGAACTTCCCGTGATGTCAATCACCGACTACGTGCTTCGTCACGCGGCCCACAAGGCCGATGTGCCGGCGTTGATCGACGGTGCTTCTGGCAGGGTGGTCACGTTCGGCGAATTCGCCGATCTGGTTGCCAGGCTCGCCGGTGGTTTGGCGGCTAAGGGTTTCGGCAAGGGTTCGACCCTGGCGCTGATCGCTCCGAACATGCCCGATTACGCGATCGTGTTTCATGGCGTGGCCCGGTCGGGCGGAACGGTCACCACCGTCAACCCGGTCTACAACGCGGACGAGATCCGCCACCAGCTGATCGATTCGGGCGCGACCATCGCCATAGCCGTGTCGGCGGCGATTCCGACCGTGATGTCGGCAATCGAGGGCACGTCGGTCACCGAGGTCTACTCGATCGGCGACAACGATTCGGCCCAGAGTTACGAAGCCCTGTTCGGCGATCCGATCGACCAGGTCGACGTCGACCCCATGCAAGACGTGGTCGTGTTGCCGTACTCGTCTGGCACCACCGGGTTACCCAAGGGTGTGATGCTGACCCACCACAACCTGGTGGCCAATCTGGTGCAGGCCGAAGCCGCCCTCGAGTACTCCGAGGGGGATGTGGCCTTGGCGGTTCTGCCGTTCTTCCACATCTACGGAATGCAGGTTCTGATGAACGGCGTGCTGGCGTCTGGGTGCACGGTTGTGACCCTGCCGCGGTTCGATCTGGTTCAGGCCCTCACCCTTATCCAAGACCACAAGGTGACGGCCTTCTATGCGGTGCCGCCCATGGTGCTGGCACTGGCGAAACAACCTGTCGTCGATCAGTTCGACCTGTCGTCGCTGAAGTTCATCTTCTCGGGCGCGGCCCCGCTGGGCGCCGATCTGCAGGAAGAGTGCGAGCAGCGGGTCGGTTGTTCGGTGGTCCAGGGCTATGGCATGACAGAGCTGTCGCCGATCACGCACGCAACCTTGCCCGGCGACCAGAAGGCCGGCTCGGTGGGTGTCACCATGCCCAACACCCTGGTGCGCATCGTCGATGATGAGGGCAACGACCAAGATATCGACGGCGAGGGTGAGCTGTGGATCAAGGGCCCGCAGGTGATGAAGGGCTACTTGAACAACCCCGAGGCCACCGCGGCCACGATCGATGCCGATCAGTGGCTGCACACCGGCGATGTCGCGAAGATCGATTCCGATGGCCACGTGTACATCGTCGATCGGGTCAAGGAGCTCATCAAGTACAAGGGTTTCCAGGTGCCACCTGCCGAACTCGAGGCGCTCATCGTGACCCATCCGGCCGTCGCCGATGTGGCGGTCATCGGTGTCGATGATGCCGAGGCCGGCGAGCTGCCCAAGGCGTTCGTGGTGTTGAAGCCCGACGCCGAGGCATCGGCCGAAGACATCCAGAGCTTCGTGGCCGATCGGGTCACCAGCTACAAGCAGATTCGTATCGTCGAGTTCCGGTCGGAGATTCCGAAGTCTGCTTCTGGCAAGATCCTCCGCCGCTTCCTCAGGGACGAGGAGCGAGCGAAGCAGGGCTGAGCGGAGCGACCCGGGGGTACAGAGCGAGCGAAGCAGGGCTGAGCGGAGCGACCCCGGGGTGATCAGTCGGGGCGGGCGACCAGGTCGAACGCGTCTGGCGGCATGACGGCGCCGAAATAGTGCTCTTCGGCCGAGGACCACACAAGTTCCCAGTCGTCTCGGTATTCGTCGCCTTCGCGGTCCAGCAACTGGGCCCGCCGGCGTTGGGGGTCGGTGTCCAGCAGAACCCGGAGGTCGATGAGGTCCGACAGTTCGGGCCTGGCGCTATACGCGCCTTCGAGGATCACCGTGGGTGTGGGTTCGAGCGTTGTGGGCACGCTCGAGAGGCTGCCGTCGAAGGCCTCCCAGTCGTAGGCGTGATATTGCGCCGGCCGTCCCTGTCGAAGGGCCTCCAGCACGGGTCGCTGCCGCCGCCAGTCGATGCAGTGGTCGGCCCGTTGTGACGGAGTCATTTCGAGCCAGCGGTCGATCGCCTCGCCCGAATAGAAGTCGTCGCCTTCGACCACGGTCGAGCCCAGGTGTCGAGCCAGTTGGGCAGCCAGCGTGGACTTTCCGGCCCCGCTTCTGCCGTCGATGGCGATGACTCTGACACCGGCTGGGGTCACCAGGTCCTGGAGGGCGAGCGTTATCGCGGTGACGGCTGCCTGGTACAAGGTTCCCCCGATGCCCACGGCGGTACGATTCGCCAATTCTGCCGACAACCGAGCCGTTCGACACTGCCTGGTTGTCGCGATTTGCGGGCGGGGTGGTGGTGCTTGCCGGTGAAGTGTCGCAACTCGACAGGTTGAACGGGTTTGGTGCCCTACGATCTTTGGCGTGTCAGTGCACGATCAGATCGAAAGCGCTCGCGCCGAGGCCCTCGAGATGGTGGCAGCCGCCACCGACCTCGATGCCCTGAAGGCGGTCGAGCCGACGTTGTTCGGGAAGAAGTCTGCGCTTGGCGGCCTGAAGCGGCTGATGGGTCAGGTCGACCCGTCCGAGCGCGCCGGCGTGGGCCAGGCCCTCAACGCCGCGCAGCAGGCGGTGCGCGACGAGTTCGACGCCGCTCGGACGCGCCTGGCCGCCGTCGCCCGGCGCCTGCAGCTCGAAGACGAGCGAATGGATCTGACAGAGGTTCCCTATGAGCCCAACCTCGGCCATCTGCACCTGGTGACCCAGACCACCCAACGTCTCGAGGACGTGTTCGTCGGCATGGGCTTCACGGTGTCGGAGGGGCCAGAGGCCGAGACCGACTGGTACAACTTCACGGCGCTGAATCTGCCCGAGTGGCACCCGGCCCGCTCGATGTGGGACACGCTGTATCTCGACCTGGGCTCTGGCGACGATGTTGTGCTGCGAACCCACACCTCACCGGTGCAGGTGAGGGTGATGGAGAAACAAGAGCCGCCCATCTACACGGTGTGCCCGGGCCGGGTGTTCAGACGCGACACCGCAGATGCGTCGCACCTTCCCGCGTTCCACCAGATCGAGGGCTTGGTGGTCGACCGGGGGATAACGCTGGGCGATCTGGCCGGGACTCTCGACGAGTTCACTTCTGCGTATTTTGGGGAATCGATCAAGAGCCGCCTTCGCCCGTCGTACTTCCCGTTCACCGAGCCCTCGGCCGAGTTCGACATCACCTGCACGATCTGTGAGGGTGCGGGATGCCAGACATGTTCTCGCACCGGTTGGGTCGAGTTGGGCGGGTGCGGAGTGGTTCACCCCAACGTCTTGAGCAACGTGGGTATCGACCCCGAGGAGTTCTCGGGATTTGCGTTCGGATTCGGCATCGACCGTCTGGCCCTGATGCGCCACGGCATCGGCGATCTGCGCGACATGTTCACCAACGACGTACGTTTCTTGACCCAGTTCTGAGGAAGACTTATGAAGGTTCTGTTGAGCTGGCTTCGCGAGTTCGCTCCCATCGAGGGTTCGCCTACTCAGATCGCCGACCAGATGTCGATGCTGGGCATGGCGGTCGAGTCGATGGATGTGTTCGACCCGATGGAGTCGATCGTGGTGGCGCGGGTGCTCGATCTCAAACCACATCCCGATGCCGACCGGATTCAGCTGGTAGACGTCGATCCGGGTGACGGAGGCCCCCTGCAGATCTGCTGCGGGGCTTTCAACATGGCGGTCGGTGATCTGGTGCCTCTGGCGACCATCGGCACAGTCATGCCCAATAGCATGGAGATCGCCAAGCGCAAGATGCGTGGCGAAGTGTCCAACGGCATGTTGTGCTCTGCGGCCGAGATCGGGCTCGGGTCAGATCATGCGGGCATCTTCGTGCTGCCGTCCGACATGGAGGTGGGCCGTCCGCTGATGGCTCAGCTGGGGCTGGCGGGCGATGTCTTGTACGACCTCGAGATCAACCCCAACCGCCCCGACGCCATGTCGGTGGCGGGGGTGGCGCGCGACCTGGCTGCCCAACAGGGTGTGCCCTTCGCCATTCCGGCGTGGGAGGTCGACGAAACCGGCGAGCGGGTCGAAGATATCGCCAGCGTCTCGATCCACGACCCAGACCTGTGCGGTCGTTTCGTTGCCAGGGTGCTGCGCAACGTAACCGTAGGGGTGTCGCCCATCTGGATGCGCATGCGGCTGACCCTGTGCGGCATGCGGCCCATCAATAGCGTGGTCGATGTGTCCAACTACGTGATGCTCGAATTGGGCACACCGAACCACACGTATGACCTCGACAAGGTGCCAGGCGGCCATCTGGGGGTGAGACGTGCAGTTGAGGGTGAGACAATCACCACTCTCGATGATGCGACTCGCACTCTCCGGGCGACCGACGGGGTCATAGTTGATGCAAACGATGTGGCCATCGGAATCGCGGGAGTGATGGGTGGGGCTTCGACCGAGATCGGAGACTCGACATCGGCGGTTCTGCTCGAGATGGCCTGGTGGGACGAACGCTCGATAGCCGTCAGTTCGGCGTCGCTGGGGCTGCGCAGCGAGGCATCGGCGCGCTTCGAACGTGGAACCGACTGGGACCTCAACCTCAATGCCGTGAACCGATTCTGTTCTCTGCTGTCGCAGCAGGGCGCAACGGTCGCCAGCGGCGCAATAGACGTGGTGGGCAACCTTCGACCCAGGCCGGTCGTTCCGGTGCGGGTGGCGCGCGTCAACCACATGCTGGGTACCGATCTCAGCGGCGACCAGATCGTTGCGCTGCTCGAGCCCATCGGATTCGAGTGCGAACTGGCCGACGGGGTCATCACCACCACCATCCCGACGTTTCGACCCGACTGTGAGGTCGAGATCGACGTCATCGAGGAGGTGGCGCGTCACCACGGCTATGAAGCCATCGACAAGACCGTTCCGAAGTCGCCCGTGGCGGGCCACCTGACGGCCGATCAGCAGGCCAGGCGCGCCCTCAAGGCCACGCTGGCGGGTGCCGGCTTCAACGAGATAGTGCCTTCGCCGTTCCTGTCGCCCGATGCGGTGTCGCGTTCGGGGCTCGACCTCGAAGCGGTGGTGAGGGTGCGAAACCCGCTCGCGGCCGAGGAGTCGATCATGCGCCCTTCGCTGCTGCCCGGCATGCTGGCGACCATCGCATACAACCACTCGCACCGCAGCGGCGACGTCTCGCTGTTCGAGATCGGCAACACTTTTGGCCTTCCCCTCGGTGGCGAGGTTCTGCCCAACGAGGTCGCTTGGCTGGCGGTTGCGGTGTCGGGAGCTGATGCCACGGTGGCCAAGCGCGTTTGGGACATGGTTTCGGCCAGCGTCGGAATTGACGGCGCCACCCTGACCAACCGGGACGATCTGCTGGGCTTGCACCCGACCCGGGCCGCGGAGATATCGCTGGACGGGCGCGTCGTGGGGCGCCTGGGCGAGGTCGACCCGGGCGCACTCGAGAGTTGGTCGATTGCCGGGCGTGTCGCGTGGCTCGAGGTCGAGGTGGCCGCCCTGCTTGGTGCCAGGGTCGAGTCGAAGCCATACGTGGTCGTCAGCACCCAGCCCACGAGTGACATCGACTTGGCGTTCACAGTTCCAGACGACATCCAGGCATCGACGGTCGAGGCCACGCTGGTGCAAGCGGCCGCCGACGAACTGGCAGCCATCAAGCTGTTCGACGTGTACCGGGGCGCCCAGGTGGGCGACGGTGCACGCAGCGTCGCTTGGGCGCTCAGGCTGCAGGCGGCCGACCGCACGCTGACCGACTCGGATATCGCTGCGATCCGCCAACGTTGTATCGACGCTGTAGAGAAGGCCCACGGCGCATCATTGCGGGCCTGACGGCCTCACATCTGCCCGATCCATAACACCCGGCCCAGTTTCTCCGATGGAGAGGAATGCGTTCGTGGTTGTTGCGGTTGGTGGCCGGGTCGGTGTTCGCGACCGCGGTCTCGGCCTTGACGCTGGGCGCAACCCCTGCCGACGGCTCCGAAGCCACCTCGGTCGAGCCGCAGCGCTACGTGGTGATGGAGTCTCCAGAGGCGCTCGATGAAGTCGACCCCGCTGTCGCCCGTCTTGGCGGCGCCATCACGGCAGCCAGCTTCCCGCAACCGACGGTGGCAGACCAAGTGGCGGCCGTCGTGGGCGCCGGGCCGATCGAGCGCCTCGAAACGATCGATGCTGCGGTTGTCGAGCTGACCGCGGAGCAGATCGAGACGCTGCGGGCCGACCCGCGGCTGATAGTCGAACGCGACATCGAGGTGGGCGTCGCCGAGAACGAGCTGCCGTGGGGCGTAGACAGGCTGGATCAAACCTCACCCGAGCTAGATGGCCGCTTCGCGGCGCGCTTCGACGGTGGCGGGGTGAGGATTTTTGTCGTCGACTCGGGTGTGCGAGCCGACCACCAGCAGCTCGCGGGTCGAGTGGTGGACGGTTTCGACCTGTTCGACGAAACCTCTTCTGGCACCACCGATTGCCATGGGCACGGCACCCACGTCGCGTCGGTGGTGGCGGGCAACACGGTTGGGGTGGCACCGGGTGCAACCATCGTGCCGGTGCGGGTTCTCGACTGTTCCGGGCAGGGACACACGTCGGGCGTTGCCAGAGCTGTCGACTGGATCATCGCCAATCACGAGGCTCCCGGTGTGATCAACATGTCGATCGGAGGCGAACCAAGCGATGTGTTGGACGCTGCGATCGCTCGCGCCCACGCTGTTGGTTTCGTGGTGGTGGCGGCTGCCGGAAACTCCGCAGACGATGCTTGTGAGACGTCGCCGGCGCGAGCCGCCGAGGCGATCACTGTCGGGGCGGTGGGTCGCAACGACGTATACGCCAGTTGGTCGAACAAGGGTCCGTGCGTCGACATGGCCGCTCCGGGCCTTGCAATCGTGGGCGCCAATGCCCGGTCGGGCGTCGGCCTTCGCACCATGTCTGGTACATCCCAGGCGGCACCTCACGTTGCGGCGCTGGCTGCGATGTTGATCCAGTCTGGGGTGGTCGACCCAGCGGCAGTTGCCGCTGAGCTCGAAGCAGCGGCCCACTCCGCGGGCGTTGTGGTGGCTACCGGCGATGGGGCCGTTGTGGTTGCGACGCTGCCAGAACGGGTGCGTCACCATGTGTCATCGCTCGATGTGAGGGTTGCCGAGAGCCCGGCGCCGGTCATCACCGCGTCTGTAACAACCGACGCCGATGTTCGGGTGCTGCTCGTGGGCGGTCCCGAAGGCCCCGATTCTGCTTCTGCCAGCGAGGCGGTTGTGGTGGCCCGCCCAACCGACGGTACGGCGCTGGCCACGTTCGCGGTCGAGCCGGGGCGCTATCGGGTACAGGTCGCTGGGTTCGGGTTCGCCGCCGAGGTTGTCGCGTCGGGGCCCGCCGAGACCCAGTACCGGATCGATGGAGCGCTGCTGGGGTTGGAAGGTGTCACCCTCTTGATCGGCGCCGCGCCGGCGGACACGCCAGATGGGGGTCTCCGGTTCGGGCCTACCGGGCGCAGCGTGGACTTGGTCGGCTCACCGGCTCAGTAGTCGACAGGTACTTCCAGCAGCGCCTGCTCGATTCTGGCCCAGATGAATGCGCCTCCAAGCGGGCCATAGTGAACTCCGTCCCACCGCAGATTGACGTCGTCACCCACCGACTCGTCGGTGCAGAATTCGGCCGGTGGCGTCACCACTGCGACGTCGTCGGGGTAGGTGCTGGCGACCTGTCGAATCAGCTCGGTCAGGTGCTGGGTGCGTTGGCGGTCGCCGCGCTCGGGCAGGGCTACGAGGCCGCCGCCGTCTACGGGTGACCAGCACGGGATCTCCATCAGCGCGACCTCGGTTCCGGTTTCGAGCAGTGCGTCGATGCCGGCCGAGAGCCCAGCGGTAACGATTGCGTCGTGGTCTGGTGAGCCAAAGACGATCTCGCGCCCGTCGACGACCAGATCGAATACCTCCCATGCACCGATGGTCACGAGCGTGACCTCGTTACCGGCAGCGCCGCGCGCCCAGCGTGCCGGCAGGTCGGTACATGCTTCGAGGTTGCGGATGGTGCGCCCGTTCGATTTCAGAACGCCGTTTTCGATGACCCCGCATCCCTCGACGCCCGCATTGTCGACGGTGATGCTGTCGATGTCGGACGGGAAGTTGATGGCCATCGTGATGCCGACGCTGTCTCCGGTGACCGCAACCGAACGCGGCAGGCGTGCCTGGGTGGTGGTGGTTGGCTCAGTCGTCGATGTGGTGGTCGACGTTGTCTGCTGGCCGGTGGTCGTAGACGGGGCCGCGTCCGTGGTGGTGGAGGCCGTGGTGGTAGTGGTCGAGGCCCGGTTGATCAGGTCGGCGACGTCGTCGGTGGTGGCGGCCTCGACGGCGGCTGGTTCGGCCCTCACCAGCGCCAGCGTCAGGCCGGCGATCAGTATCGAGGCGGCAGCGGCCACCGCAACGGCGGGCTTTGCGCCCGCAGCCCCGGCGTCTCGAAAGCGCCGCCAGGCCCGGCCCAGGGCGCCATTTCTAATTGGCGTTTCGACGTAGGTGAACGACAGTTCGGTGAGCACCAGCGCCAAAGCGAGGCGCAACCCGTGCAGTTGCCAGCCGTCGATAGTGGTGTCGAGCCGGGGCCGGGTGAACACGATTATCGGCCAGTGCCACAGGTACAGGCCGTACGAGCGAAGCCCGACCCAAACCAATGGCTTGGCTGCGAGGAGCCTCGGCATCAGCGCTGCGGCGGGATGAACCACCACGAAGATCACGACCGACGTCAACAGCCCGGTCACCAGAAAGCCACCCCGGTAAAGGAACGGGCTCAGCTCGTCGAGGCGCCAGAACATCACGGCCAAGAACCCCAGGGCGGCCGCCGCGGCGGCGTCCATGACGGCCGGGGCCCGCGGCCCGACCCTGTCGGTCATACGCCATGGCGGCGACACCACTGCCAGCAATGAGCCCAGCAGCAGCCCTGCCGCCCTGGTGTCGGTTCCGAAGTAGATCCTGCTGGGGTCGGCGTCCGGGTCGTACAGGCCCCACATGAGCGCCGTCGAAGCCACCACACCCACGGCCATCGGCACCACCAGGCGGGTTGCGTTTCCCCGCGAGGCCCACAGGCCGCCGGCGAACACCAGGGGCCATATCAGGTACCACTGTTCCTCGACGGCGAGCGACCACAGGTGGCGCAGGGGAGAGGGGCGACCCAGCGCTTCGAAGTAGGACTGGTCGGAGAAGCTCAGGAACCAGTTCGTGACGTACGTCAGCGCTGCCAGCACGTCATCGCGGATGTCGACCAGTTCGTCAGATGGCCCCACGACCATGAACGCCACGAGGGCGATGATCAGCAGATACAGCGCCGGCAGCAGGCGTCGGGCGCGCCGCAACCAGAAGTTCGCCAGGTCGATCCGACCTGTGCGCTGGTGCTCGGCCAGCATCAGCGCGGTGATCAGGAATCCACTGATGACGAAGAACACCTCGACGCCCAAGTAGCCGCCCGCGGCCCAACCGAGGTCGAAGTGATAGGCAACCACCGCCAAGACGGCGATGGCCCTGAATCCGTCTATCGCCGGGCTGTAGCCCAGCCGTGGTTCTCGAGCGCTGTGCGCCGACCCGTCAGGCATGTGTTGCTTCGACGGGTCCCTTCACGGCCAACGTCACGCCTTCGCTGTTGATGCAACGGCCCGATGGCAGCTCGAACTGCCAGCCATGAAGATCGCAGGTCAACACGTTCGCCTCGACCGAACCCACTCGGTCGAGCGCCGCCTTCTGGTGAGGGCAGCGCTTCTGGACGACCCAGCCGTCGCACTCGACCCATTCGACCTCGCCTACCGACGACTCGGCCGAGTAGTGCGCCTCGACGGTCCTCATGCGTTCTGGCGAGAGCGACTTGAAGAACGTGTACACGAACTCGTTGTAGGGGCCGTCTCGGTGGGCGCTGAACCGACACGACAAGAACAGCTCGTTGCACCAGTCCTCGACCCGGCGTCGCACGCTGGACTCGATCAGGGGACGGTGGGCTCGAAACACGAAAGGAGCGGTCTCGTCCGGGGCTGCTTCGCGGATGCGTCGTTGGCTCAGATCGATCATGATCCTCACGCCGTCGTCGGTCTCGAGCACGATGTTGGCGCCAACGCCCTCGGCCGTCTTGTCGGCCAACGCCAGGATGGGGTCGAGCCACTCGGCCATCTCGGAAACGAGGTCGGTGGTGTCGGTTGGCCAGCTCGCATGCTCGGCGGCGATCAGCTCGGAACAGTCCTGCTGGTAGCGGAGCAGATAGTTTCGCTTGTCTGCGAAGATCGCGTCGACCTGTTCGACCGGTATCGGGTGGGTCAACGACCCGTCGGTCGGGCCGCCGACCTCGAGGGTCGATCCGGGGATCATCAGCTTGCCCTCGTCGTGACCCACCGAGCGCATGTAGTCGATGAACACAGACGCATCGGGGAAGATGGTCGGCGCCGTCTCTGGTTCTGAGCCGCTGAAGTCGTTGAACTGGAACAGTTCGGGGTCGAGAAAACACGGCGGGCCCGCGGTGGGTATCACGTGGCGAGCGCCGACCATTTCTATGAACTCGACTGCCCGGCGCATCTGCCTGGCCCGCTTCTCGCCGATGAGCCGGCTCATCTCCTCTTCGGTGAAGTCATAAACCATCGGGTACCAGATGGCGCCCGAGTGCTGCAGCATGTGGGCGTCGCAGGCGCCGAACTGCTCGACAATGTCCAGGTCTGCGGGATGAGCATCGTTCTGGTTCAAGACCACGGCGGTGCTGTCGGCCACCACCAAGGCCGAATCGCCCATCGGTCCCACGTGTGGGGCTGCGAGCGATCGGATCGCTATCGAGAGCCCACCGTCGAGTTCGACCGGCTCGTCGTTGCGCGTGTGCACGAAGTGGGTGAAGCCCACGTCGCGGAGCGCGTCTTCCAACGCCGATACCCGGTAGTGGGGCAGCAGGACGCGGGCCGACTTGTCGACGTGGTTGCGCAGGAAGTCGACGTCGAGGTGATCGAGGTGCAGGTGGCTGACATAGAGGTAATCGGGCTTGGCGATGAGGCTCAGGTCGAGGGTGTCGGTTCGAGGGAACGGGAACCACGAGCCGAAGAACGCAGGGTTGAACCAGGGGTCGCACAGGATCGAGCCGCCTGTGGTTTCGATCAGTCCTCCGGCGTGTGACGTGATGGTGATGCGCACGTCTTCGAGTGTAGGAGCCACCAACAGCCCGATCGGGCCACCCCATTGGGCAGATCGACGGTACACAATCACACGAGAAGCACGTGGAGTAGCCACGGTATGGGTGTAGGCCACGCGTGGTGGTGAAGGCGGGGCTTAGGCACGTGTTTGCCCCGCCGACCTGACCATACGTGATGGTCCTGCGCAATCTGTTCGCCTGCTCGATCGCGGTCGTCACGCTGATGTCTACCGCAGCCACGCCTGGGGCGCCCGCCGCTGTCGAGTTACCCGAGACGAGGCTGGCGGCCGATGTTGCGCTGAGGGTCAATTTTCAGCCGTCGGGTGTTGTGGTGCCTTCGGGTTGGGTGGCTGATTCGGGTGAGGCGTTTTCTGGTGGGCGTGGTTTTGGGTGGGTGTTGTTGGATGGGTTGTCGCGTCAGTGTGGTGATCGTGATCGGGTGGTTGATCAGGTTTGGGACACGTTTTGTCATGCGACGACGCGTTATGAGCGGGTTGGTGGTGTGTGGCGGGCTGTTGATTCGCCTGCGTCGTGGCGGGCTGTGGTTCCTGATGGTGTGTATCGGGTGACGGTTTTGGTGGGTGAGTCTTTGGCTCATTCGTCTTCGATTGCTCATTCGGTTCAGGTTGAGGGTGTTGTTGTTCATGATCGGGTGTTGACGTCGTCGGCTGTTCCGGTGGTGTCTGGGACTGTTGATGTGGTTGTGTCTGATGGGTTGTTGGACATGACTTTTGATGGTGGTTCCAAGACCAAGGTTGTGGCTGTTGAGATCGAGTCGATCGATGGTGGTGGCACCACGACGACCACGACGACGGCTGCACCCACCACGACCACTACTTCGACTTCGACCACGACCACGACTTCGACCCCGCCGAGCCCAGAGGGTTCACCGATAGCCGAGTACGGCTTTGGTGAAGGGTCCGATGTATTCGCCAGCGACTCAGCGCCGGTGCCGTTCCCGAACGATCTCTTCTTCGGCTACTACGGACCAGGGTGGATGTGGACCAACGGTGGCGTCGCGTTCGAATCGGGTGTCGCCGCGACACCCGGGCCGGCGTCTCGCCTGACCAGCCGGTTGGCCGAGACGGGGCGTACCACCGTCGAGGTCTGGCTCGA
This sequence comes from Acidimicrobiales bacterium, assembly GCA_041394185.1. Classification (NCBI taxonomy): domain Bacteria; kingdom Bacillati; phylum Actinomycetota; class Acidimicrobiia; order Acidimicrobiales; species Acidimicrobiales bacterium. Next base: position 235,805 of record JAWKIQ010000005.1, on the reverse strand, counting down.
TCCCGGACCACCCGACCAGGACGACGGTGTTGTTGTCGCCCTCGCCGACACAGCAGGCTCGTACTCGTTCATGTTGCTGCGCGAAGGCCCCAACCTCGTATGGCGGGTCGGGTCCGGCTCGTCGCAGATCGCAGCACCGGCTGGGGCCGGCACACAACACACCGCCCTGGTAGTCGATGGCCAAACGATCGAGATGTGGCTGAACGGCAGCCTGATCGATTCGGTGACGGCTGCTGGTCAGAGCCCACTGATCTCATCTGAGCTGGCGCGCCTTACCGTCGGGGGTCTCGTCGACGGCACGCAGTCGTGGGTCGGCGACATCGATCATCTGCGCATCACCGACGGGGTTACACCGGCCGATCGTCTGGCCACCAGAACCGCCCAATCTCCATCCGACCTCTGTTTGCCTCCGGTCGCTGCGGTGAGGGGAGGGGCCGGCGATGCCGACGGCCGAACCTACCGGGGCGTGCTGTTGCCTGAGGCCGAGATGCTCGCGGCTTCGGCATCAAGCGCCGCGGTCGACGACTTGATGTCCAGGGCTCAGGCAATGCTGTGCCAGAGCCCGCTGTCGGTCGTGGCCAACGGTGGTGGCAACACCTGGAACACCGACAGTGCCTACACCTCAGACGGGATCTTCGACGATCTCGCCGACAGACACGACTATCGTGCCGCGGAACGACTGTCGCGTGGCCTCGTCTCGCTGGGTTGGGCCTACCGTCGCACCGGCGACGGGGCTTACGCCGAGAAGGCGCTCCAGCTGATCGATGCGTGGGCCATCGACCCCCAGACCCGATGGGTTCCGGCGGTCAGCGACACGTCTCGTGACATCGAGATCTATATCACCCAGCCGGGCATCATCTATGGGGCGGATCTGATCTGGAGTTATCCGGGCTGGACACCACAACAGCGCTCCGACTTCGAGCAATGGGCCGAACGAGCAGCCGTCGCGTTTGCTGCCGGCGATGCCGATGCAAATATCGATTCGTGGCGCATGGCTGCATCGGCGGTCGCCGCCGCCTTCGCAGGAAGAACCGATCTGCTCGACGATGTGTTCAACAGGTACGGCACCCTCATCGACGAGCGCATCTCGAGCACAGGAGTGATGTCCACCGAGATCGACCGCACCCGTTCGCTGTTCTATTCGGTGTTCCACATTTCGGCCCTGACAACCCTGGCCGAGGTGGCGCGCAGCCACGGCACCGACCTCTACGCAGCGACCGGCTCGTCGGGTCAGTCGCTTCGGACCGCGTTTGACTATGTGGCGCCGTTCTTGGCCCAAGCCGACCCGGCAGCGCAGTGGCCGTATGAAGAGATCGGGCCGCTCTGGCCGCAGGACACACCCATTGCAGTGTTCGAGGTCGCGTCTGTGCGCTACCCCGACGCGGACTATTCAGCGGTGTTCGATCGCTGGGAACGTCCGCTGTTTCAGCGTGTGGTGTTGGGCCCGGTGACCTTCAGCCACTCGACTCTGGGCCCCTAGACCCCGACCGACCTGTGTCTTTGGGTCTAGTAGACCCACACCGTGGTTCCGACCGGGGCGAGGTTGGCGTCATAGATGAAGTCCATCGCCGGCAGCGAAACGCGGGCACAACCATGCGAATCGGGCCACCCGGGGATGAAACCCGACCCGTGGATGGCGATTCCGCCGTTGAAGTACTTGGGCCTCCACAGCGCACCGAGATGCGAGATCCGCCAGCCGTTCGGGCGTTCGAAGTAGACGCTGTAGGTTCCGGTGGGTGTGCGGGCGCCGTACCAACGGCCGCCGTACTCGTAGGGAATCTCCGAACCGGTCGATGTATTGAGCGTCCAGCGGACCGCACCGTCTCGAACGAAGAAGATCAACTGGCGAGCCAGATCGATCTCGACCATGTCGCCTTCGGTGCTGGCCGGTGTGGGGCGTTCTGCAACCTCGAGCGCGTCCACCGTGGTCTGGTCGGCTATGCCCGTGCGTTCGAGCCCGGTCCACTTCTGGAATGCCATCACTGCTTGTGAAGTGACATGGCCATAACTTCCGTCGGGAGTTCCGGCCCAATATCCGAGCGAGTTGAGCCGCTGCTGCAAGACGATGACCTGAGGCCCCGATTGCCCGGGTTCGGCGGCTCCCAGCGTTGCCTCGAGCAGCCAGTACGACGACCCGTGAGAGGCCGCTGCCGCTACCGGGCGGCCCGAGTACCCACCGAAGTGAGCAGCGCCGTAGCTGCGCACCAGGCCATCGCCCATGACCAACCGGTAGCCGTCGGGTGCGGCGAGGATGGCGATGATGTCGTTGCGTCCCTCGGGGGCGGCGCTGCCGTGGAACTGGGCTGTGCCAAAGGCGAACACGCCACCGTCTGCGCCCGCCAACAAGTATCCGCCGCCGTCGGGGGCGGTGATCGCGTCGACGACGGGCGACTTGGCCCGACGCCCGGGGCCAAGAACCTGGGGAACCGAGCCGTGGAACTGGGCGTCACCAAAGGCGAACACGCCGCCGTCGGACGCGAACAGCCAGTAGCCGTCGCCGGTGGTGGTGGGCGACATTGCAGCGATGGGCCTGTCGGGCATCACCCCTGGAGGCAACACCTCGGGAATCGACCCCAGATAAGGCGCAGAGCCGAACGTGAAAACCCCGCCGTCGGCCGCGACCAGCCAGTAGCCGTCGCCGTCTGGGGTAAAGGCGATGTCGACGATGGGTGAACGCAACTGCATGCCCGATGCGTCACCCAACCACGAGGTGGCGCCACCGACCGCGACCCGGCCCGCCGCGTCTACGGCCACCAGGCCGGTTCCGGCCGGGTTGGCCGAGAGGGCCACCGCGCCGCGAAGCTGGGGAATGATTGTCGGGTCGGCGCCGCCGTAGCTGGTTACCGGGGCCGAGGGCGCAGCGGGGCCGGCCTTCTCGTCGGCCCGCGCCGGCGCTGCGGTTGCCAACACGCACATCGCGGCCAACAAGCCAGCGGCCAGCCTGGCGGTTCTCGGAGCTGACCTCATCGTGGGACTCGCATTGCTCTGGTCGATCCTCCGTGCTGACCCTGTGTTGCCGACATGCCTGCCGGGCGACAATGCTGGCCAGTCTCTCACATCGTCCACATGGGTCGCGTCGGCCCCGCGGGCTAGTTTGACGACGTGCCAGGCACCACATCAAAGCCCTCCAAGCTCATCGTCGTACTGCTCGACTCGCTCAATCGCCACATGCTGGGCGCCTATGGCGGAAGCGAGTTCTCGACCCCCAACCTCGACCGCGTGGCGGCCCGGGGGGTGCGGTTCACCAACCACGTGACCGGCTCGTTGCCCTGCATGCCCGCACGCCACGACATCTTGGTGGGCGCCCTCGACTTTCTCTGGCGGTGCTGGGGGTCGATCGAGGTCTGGGAGGAATCGATAGTTGCGTCTTTGCGACGAGCCGGTGTGACATCGGCGCTGTTCACCGACCACCCGCATCTGTTCGAGACCGGCGGCGAGAACTATCACACCGACTTCACCGCTTGGGACTATGTGCGAGGTCACGAGGGCGACCAGTGGTTCACCGAGGCCGACCCATCGTGGATGGGCACCCCCGAAATAGCCGCGGCTCGACCCTTCGGTTGGCATCTCGAGCGCACCCGGGGCATCAGCATGGGCCATCGTGGTTATGACCTGAGCCGAACCTGGTTCCGAGCCGAGGAAGACTTTCCCGGACCGCGCACCATGGCGGCGACGGCCGAGTGGCTCGAGCGGTCGGCCGCCAGCCACGACAGGTTCTTCGTGTTCGTCGACGAGTTCGACCCTCACGAACCCTTCGATGTTTCCGAACGCTGGCGCGACATCTATTGGTCCGAGCCGTGGGACGACGACGTCCTCATCTGGCCGCCGTACGCGGTGGGCCCCCAGGCCGACGGCACTTTGTCGGATGCCGAGGCCCGCCACATCAGGGCCAACTACGGCGCCAAGTTGACCATGATCGACCACCACCTGGGTCGGGTGCTCGATGTCATGGACCGCAACCAGATGTGGGACGACACCGCCCTCATCGTCTGCACCGACCACGGGCACTATCTGGGCGACGTCCGCCAGGGTGTCGACATCTGGGGCAAGCCGCAGGTGCCCCAATACGAGCCGCTGGGACACACGCCGCTGCTGGTCTGCTGGCCAGGCGTGCCCGGAGGAACGACCTGCGACGCACTGACCACCAACGTCGACCTTCATGCCACGATTGCCGATGTGTTCGCCGTCGAGGCTGCCCACCGCACCCATGGCCGGTCGTTGGCCCCGCTGGTCACCGGAGATGCAACTTCGATCCGCGACTGGGCCATCGGTGGTGTATTCGGCTGCTGGGTTCAGGTGACCGACGGTCGCTTCAAGTACGCACGCGCGCCGGAGGGTCAGAACTTCCCCTTGTCGATGTGGTCCAACCGTTGGTCGACCATGCCGGTGCACGTCGACGGGTTCAATCCTTTACCTCCGCCCGACCGTCGGGCCTGGATCGATTTCATGCCCGGATCCGACATTCCGGTGCTGCGCCAGCCCTTCGAACCCGGCGACATGTACCCCATGTGGGCTGGCAGACGATCGATGGTGGGCACCCACGCCCTCTACGACATCGCGACCGATCCGCACGAGTCCGAGAACAGGGTCGGAGAGCGGGTCGAGAGGATCATGGTCGATCTGCTGCGAACGGCCCTGGATGAGCTGGACGCTCCGACCGATCAGTACGAACGTCTGGGCATCTAGCCCGCCAGCCAACCGATCGCTTCGGCCAGTTGCTCGTGGGCCTGGTCGCCCAGAATCGGGTGGTTGAAGAAGTGGTCTGCGCCTTCGATGGCCACCAGCTTCGATCGGCACCCGGCATCTCGCCAAGCCTGGTCGAGGCGGGCCGATCCTTCGACCGGCACCAGGTCGTCGAGGCGTCCGTGAACAAAAACGGCGGGCACCGGACGGGTCGAGACCACCTGGGCCGGGTCGAACTGCGCCGGGTCGGCGCCGTTGGGCAGGCGGTCCTGCAGGGATGAACCGATTCGTGGAACGGGCGCCAACAGCGACATGCCGACGATCGCTGTCGAGATGTCGCGCAGAACGGGCACCATCGCCAGGTAACCGCCTGCCGAGTGTCCGCTGCTGAACACCGGTGATGTGCCTGCGACGTTGCCCGCCACCCAGTCGAGCCCGGCCTCGGCGTCGTCGAGTAGATCGTCGATGGTCAGTTCGCCCGTCAGGTGTCTGTACGACAGCGAGACGAATGCCTGCGATCGCTCGAGGTGGGCCTCGGCGAAGCGATAGCCCCATGTGGGGTCGCCCATTGTGAAGCCGCCTGGGTGGAAGAAGGCCACCGTGGCGGCCGGTTCGGCGGTGGGCTTGAACACGTGTGCATCGAGAACGATGCCCGCCGCCGATTCGAACTGGTGGGTCTCGGGACGCACGATCATCCCACCGATGCTACGCGCCCGCCGGCGGCGCGCCCGGAGTCTGGCGTATGCACCGGGCTGGTCGGCAATGCGTCAGCCGCAGCCGTCGTCCCAGATGGTGTCGAAGCCCTCGATGAAGGTGGTTGTCAGCGACGAGGCCCTCAGGCAGTGATTGCCGCGCAGATACAACGTGGTGAGGCCGGTCAGGTTCGACAGGGTGTCGGGAACCGTGCCCTCGAACTGGTTGCTGTTCAGATACAGGATGTCGAGAGTGTTGGCATCTCCGATCTCGGCGGGAATCACCCCGCCGATGAAGTTCCCCTCGACCCTGAACGAGATGATGGCGGCCATGTCGCCGATGGTCGACGGCAGCTCGCCCTCCAGCACGTTGTTCCACCCGTACCAGTACTGCAGGCGGTCCATGTTGCCCAGCCCGAAGGGCAGCGACCCGGTCATGGTGTTGTCGTAGTAGTAGAAGTGGGTCAGGTTGCTCGCCTGCGTCAGCTGGTTGGGAATCTCACCGTCGAGCCGGTTGCCGTGCACCAGCAGCAGGCCCAGGTTCGATAGACCGCCCACGGTGCTGGGCACCGTGCCGGTGAGGTTGTTGTTGCCGAGGTGCAGGTAGTACAGAGCGCTCATCGAGCCGATGGTGCTGGGTATGGTGCCGTTCAACTGGTTGTTGTAGGCGTAGAAGTAGCGCACCTTGGTCATGCCGCCGATGGCGGGGTCGATGGTGCCGTTCAGGTCGTTGTCGTGGACGTAGAACTCGGTGACGCTCTCGAGGTTGCCCACGCCCGCTGGAATACCACCGGTCAAGCGGTTGCCGGACGCATTGAAGTACGTCATCTTCGTGAGGTTGCCGATGCTGTTGGGGATGGAGCCCGACAGCAGGTTGTTGTAGAGACGAAGCTGCAACAACTCGGTGAGACCACCGATTCCGGCGGGGATCGAGCCGGTCAGCTGATTGTCGTGGAGGTACAGGTACCGCAGCGCGGTGGCCCCGCCGATGTCGGTGGGAATGATGCCGTCGAGCCGGTTGCCGTGCAGATAGAGCTGGTCGAGGTTCTTCAGGTCACCGATGCCGGTGGGCACCCCGCCCGTCAGCTGGTTGCCCGATGCGTGCAGGATGTACAGGTTGGTCATGCCGCCGATGTCGGACGGCAACGAACCCGTGAGGTTGTTGGTGTGCAGGTACAGGTAGATCAGCGAGGTCATGCCGCCGATGCCGGCCCCGACCGAGCCGTCGAGCCGGTTGTTGTGCAGGTACAGATAGGCGAGGTCGCTGAGGCCGCCGAACGAACCGGGCACGCCACCGGTCAGGAAGTTGTTGGACAGGTTCAGGTAGTAGAGCGTCGAAGCGTTGCCCCAGTTGGCAGGGATCGGTCCGTCGAGGTCGTTGTTCGGGAGGTGGATGTACAGAAGGTCCGGAAGGTCGCCGAAGCCGTCAGGCAGCGGGCCGGTCAACTGGTTGTTGTAGGCGTAGAAGTAGCGCAGGCTGGTCATCGTGCCGACACCGGCAGGAATGGGACCGCTGAGCTTGTTGTCGTACACGTAGAAGTGCGTCACCTGCGTCAAAGTGCCGATGGTCGACGGGATAGACCCGGTCAGCCGGTTGTCGCCGGCTTCGAAGATGACGAGGTTGGTGAGTGCTCCGATGGTGGTGGGAATGGTGCCCGTGAGGTCGTTGCCCAGCACGTACAGATAGCGCAGGTTGCCCAGCAGCCCCAGCTGGCTGGGGATCGAGCCGGTGAACTGATTGCGGTGCAGGTACAGGTGGGTCAGCTTGATCATCCCGGCGAAAGTCGGGATCGAGCCGCTGAGCCTGTTGTCTGACACGTGCAGATACTCGAGGTTGGTCAGATTCGTGATGCTGGCCGGAATCGGGCCAGACAGGTTGTTGCGGTACAACCACAGATGGGTGAGTGTCGCGATGTCGCCGATTTCTGACGGGATCGACCCCGAGAAGCGGTTGGCGCCCAGTTCGAGCCGCCGAAGCACCGGCGCGTCGCCCAAGGTCGTGGGCAGGGTGCCGCTGAACTCGTTGTAATGCAGATACAGCTCGTTCAGCTGGGGGAGTGTGTCGAGCCACGACGGCAGGGGGCCGGATAGCTGGTTATAGGCCAAGTGCACGTAGTACAGGTTTGGGTGAGCGGTGAGGCTTGGCGGCAACGTGCCCGTGATGGCATTGCGGTACCCAACCAGGTAGCGCAGGCTGGTCAGCGAGCCGATGTCGGCGGGAAGGGTGCCGCTGATGGAGTTCTCGTAGAAATACAGGTACTGCAGCGCGGCCATGGCGGTGAGCGTTGCCGGCAGCGGCCCCGACAAGCCGTTGCGGTCGATGTACAGGTGGGTCAGGGCGGTGAGGTTGCCGAGGTCGTCGGGCAGCGTGCCGACCAGGCCGTTGTTTCGCAGGCGCAACTCGGTGATGCGGCCGCCCGAGATGGTCACGCCGTACCAGTTGGCGAGGTTGGTGTCGGTCAGCCATCCGGTCTTGTCGGTCCACCCGGCGCCGTTGGTTGCCGAATACAGAGCGACCAGGGCATCGCAGTCGGCGTAAGGCACCGACACCTGGGTTGTGCAACCCGCCCATGGGGTGTGCGCCTGAGCGGTCAGGTTGCCGCCTTCGCCCTCGGTGCCGGCCGCCACCAGAGCTGCGGGGTCGGTCGGTGGGACACTCGGAGGTGCTGAGGGTTCGAACGGGTCGGCTCCATCGTGGTCGAGCGGTTCGACGGTGTCGCCCGTGCCCGGTTCGGGCGCTCTCGGCGTGTCTTGCGGTTCGGGATCTGGTGCAACCGGGGCTGTGTCTGTAGGTGGTTCGGGTACCAGGTCGACCTCTAGGGCGGGTTCTGGTGCACCTTCGTCAACGGCAGGTATGGCCGTCGGCTGTGCGCTGTCGTCGGCGACCGCGGCCGCGCCGGTGGCGGGGCGAACCAGCGAGTTGGCCACGCCTTGCCCGGACCCAGAGGTCGAGGCCACCGACACCAGGGCGAAGGCCGTCGCCACCGCAAGCCACACCCGCAGCACGCCGAAGGCCTTGGCATAGCCGGGGCGACGCCGTGTGAGCACCGAGGTGCTTGTCTTGGAGGCGTGTTCTCGCCAGCCGATCGCCGGAACCGGATCCAGTGAGGCGCCATCTTGTCGCGCGAGGTCGCTGGTCGATCTCGGGGCTTGTTCAGACTGGGCCCCAATGGGTTGTGGCGCGGTGTCGGTCAAGTCGATCACCTCGTCGACCAGGTCTATCGTCGGTTCGGCCGCGGACGTGTCGGCCGCCGGGCTGTCGGTGAGGCCGCGGTCTGGGTCGCTACTTGGAGCCCTGTCTTCGTCGGGCCGTTCGTCGTGGGTTGGCAGCTGCATCGCCGCCCCCCGGTCGTGCCCACCGTCGTCGGGGTCGGGTGGCTCGACATCGCCGCCCGGGTCAGAGCCGGGCAGCGGACCGTCTGGGCGGGGACGCGACAGCCACACCAGCACGAGCCCCAAAGCGATCATGGTCAAGCCGGTGGCCAGCGGGGCCTTGGTGTCGGCACCTGTGCCCACCAGGCCCGTTATCACCGTCGACTCTGAAACGTAGGTGTTGTTCGAGGTTCGCGAGTCGGCCAGCCCGCCGCTGACGGTGGTGGTCAGAACGATCTGGTCGCTGGTGGCCGCCGTGACCCTGGTGCGAATCGCCAGAGGAGGTGCCGACTGGCGTGGGAACAGGCCGGTTGGATATGTGCACGTGACCGACAGCGGTGAAGGCGTGCATGTCCAGCCGTTCGACGGGCCCATTATGGGAGTGTCCAGGCCCTGGGTGAGCGTGATGGTGATGCTGAGCGGGCCAGGGTCTTGGATGCCACCCAGGTTGCGGACGTTGACCACCCAGTCGACGTCGCTCAGATTGGTCGGCGCGTCCAGCAGGCTGGCGGTTACCGCCAGGTCTGGCGCACACCCCGACTCCCAGTCGGCGTCGTAGCCCTCGACGAAGGTGGCGATGGCCGCCGCCGCCGTGAAGCAGTAGTTGTCGCGCAGCAGCATGCCGGTCAGCTGGTCCAGGTTGGTGATGCTGGCCGGGATCTCGCCCGACATGTCGTTGCTGTGCAAGTACAGCTCGCCGAGCTGGAACAGATTGCCGATGCTGTCGGGGATGGCGCCCGAGAGGTCGTTGTAGCCCAGGTGGACATAGCGCAGATCGGTCAGGTTGCCGATCTCGTTGGGCAGGCCCGACTCGATGTGGTTGTCGTACAGGTGCAGCGTCCGGAGGTGGTCCATGATCCCGATGGTCCCGGGCAGGTTTCCGGTGAGTTCGTTGCTGTAGAGGTAAAGGTGGCGCAGATCGGGAACGTTGCCGATGCTGTCGGGTATCGGGCCGCTCAGCTGATTGTTGGCGAAGTGGATGTAGACCAGGTGGGTCATCTGGCCGATCTCTTCTGGGATCGGGCCTGTCAGGTTGTTGTCGTACGCCCAGAAGTTGCGCACGTTCTGCAGGCCACCGATGGTGTCGGGGATCTGGCCCGTGATGTCGTTGTTGTGCAGGTAGAGGTACTCGAGGTTCCGCAGGTTGCCGATGCTGTCGGGTATGGGCTCGGTCAGCAGGTTGCCACCGACGTGCAGATAGTCGAGCTCGCTGAGGTTGCCTATGGTGTCGGGCAGCCCGCCAGTGAAGTCGTTGTTGTACAGCGCCAGCGTTCTGAGGTGGCTGAGGTTGCCGATGCCGTCGGGGATCTCGCCTGTCAGATCGTTGTTGGCGAGGTGCAGCACCCTCAGGTCGCTCATGCCGCCGATGCCGCTTGGAATACCGCCGGTCAGGTCGTTGGTGTACAGGTACAGCCAGCGCAGCTGCGTGAGGTTGCCAATCGAGTTGGGCAGCGCCGTGAGGTGATTGTTGTGGGCGTGGAAGCGCTCGAGCTTGGTGAGGTTGCCGATCTCGGTCGGAATGGGACCGGTCAGCTCGTTCTGCTGCAGGTACAGCACTCGCAGATCGACCAGGTCGCCGATGCTGGCAGGGATCTGCCCGTCCAGTGCGTTGTTGTTGAGGTACAGCCACCGCAGGCGGGTGAGGTCGCCCATGTCGGCAGGCAGCGTTCCCGAGATCGAGTTGTTCGACAGGTGCAGTTGCACCAGTTCGGTCATGTCGCCCACCGACGCCGGAAGCGGCCCGGTGAAGTTGTTGTTGTAGGCCACCAGATACCGCAGGTTCGTCAGCTGGCCTATGTCGGTCGGCAACGAGCCCGTGAGCTGGTTGTCGTACAGGTACAGGTTCTCGAGGCTGACCATGGACGACATGTCGTTGGGCAGCACACCATCCAGCTGGTTGCGGTCGAGGTAGAGATCGCGCAGCCGCGTCAAACCGCTGACTGAGGTTGGCAGCGTGCCGGTGATCTGGTTATTGCGAAGGTTGGCAGTGATCAGCGAATCGAGTTGGCCGAACCCGGCCGGCAGGTTGCCGGTGGTGCCGGTGCTCTGCATGTGGAGCGCCCGCAGCTCGCGCAGCCCACCGAAGGTCGACGGTAGCGGCGAGTTGAGGGGGTTGTTGTAGAGGTACAAGTACTGCAGTCGAGCCAGGTTTCCGAACGATGCAGGCAGTGGGCCTGGAATCTGGTTGTTGGCCAGGTGCAGGTAGTCGAGCCGCGTCAGGTTGCCGATGGTGTCGGGCAGCGGTGTCGCTATCTCGTTGTTGTACGCCCGAAAGTCGCGCAGCTCGCGCAGGTTGCCGATCTCTTCTGGCAGAGACTCGATGCGATTTCGGTCTATCCACAAGGTCTGCAGAAACGAGAGGTTGCCGACCGAGGTCGGGACAGCGCCGCTGATCTGGTTGTCCTGGAGCCTCAGGTGCCGCAGGCGCGTCATCGAGTTTGCGGCCACCGGATAGGTGGTCAAGTTGTTGCTGTAGAGCTGTAGCTCGTCGAGGCGGTCGAGGTTTGCGTACGACGCAGGCACTCCGGTGATGCGGTTGCTGCCGGCATGCAGCACCCGCAATTTTTCGACCTGACCCAGCGTTGCAGGCAGGTCTCCGGCGATCTGGTTGTTGTACAGGTACAAGACCTCGAGGTTGTCCATCAACGTCCAGTTGTCGCTGAGGCCCGTCAGCTGGTTGTACTGCAACTGGATGCGGTAAACGGTTCGCAACTCGCCGATCTCGTCAGGCAATACCCCGGTGATCTTGTTGTTGTTCAGCTCCAGGTATGTGATGCCGTTGAGTCCGCCTATCTCGGGCGGCAGCTCGCCGCTGAGATTGTTGCTCGAAAGATTCAGTTGGTAGATGTCGCCGTTGCGGGCATCGACGCCGTGCCAGGTGTTGAGGTCGGTGCTGCTGAGCCATCCGGTGCGGTTCTTCCACTCGGCGCCGGTGGTGGCGTAGTACAGCGCGACCAGGGCGTCGCACTCGGTGTACGACAGGGTTATCTGAATCAGGCATCCGCCCCAGGGCGGATGTGCCTGGGCCTCGACGTTTGCGGCGAGAAACTCAGATGCCGCCGCTACTGCGGCGGCGTCGAACGGTGCTGTGCGGGCGGGCTCTTGAACCGTGCCCAGTGTGGACGGCTCGGGCGGTGAGCCGGGTGGTTCCAGTCCCGGGTCTTCACCGAGGTTGGGGTCGACCAGAGATGGGTCGTTGGTGTCGAGTTCGCCATCGCCGAGAGGATCTCCGGGATTGTTCGGGTCGCCGGGGTCGCCGGTTTCGACGCCCGGGAATGCGCCGGGATCAGATTCGCCGGGCAAGTCCTCGCCGGGTGCTGGTCCGCCACCGCCCAGAGCCGGGTCGTTGAGCGAACCGCCCGGGTTCGCTCCAGGGTCGTCGGGGCCACCGGCTTCGCCCGGTTGGGGAGGTGCCGTAGTGGTGGTGACCGTCGTCGGCGAACCGGTAGGGATGTTGATGGTGTCGCCACCGCCACCGGAGCCGTCGTCGCCCGAGCCGTCGGGCGATTCGGAACCGTCGCCCGACGCGGTGCCCGAACCGTCCGGCGCGTCGGTGCTGCCTGGGCTGACGGGTGAGTCGTCGACCCGGCCAGAGCCGCCTGGCCGCGTGGTCGTTGGTGCGTTGGGGTCGAACGTCGGCAGCTCGATGTCGCCAGTCGCATCGGGCTCGTCGCCCACCTGGGTGGTGGGGGACTGCTCGAGCTGGACGATGGGGTCGTCGCTGTCCGACGCCAACAGGCTGCGACCGAAGACGGCAAACGAGATCGCTCCGATGGCGATGAACACACCGAGCCTAAGCATCAGCGAGTCGTCGAATAGTGAACGAAGTCGATCCATGAATGCGCCAGTCACCGGCTAGCGAGGCGGTGATCTCCGCTGGGTTGAATCGGCCGTGAGGATGCCCGCTTTAGCGCGCAGCGCCCGGCGACGCCTGGCTATGAATAAACTTGCACTCTCGTGAATAGCTGGTACCGTCTGTATCTCTTGTTCGCGCCGGATCGTTGACGGCATTGGGTTGAGGGAATTGGAATGTTGAAAGTAGGCATCGTCGGGGCGTCGGGCTACACGGGCACCGAGCTGCTTCGTCTGTGCGCCACCCATCCCGAGTTCGAGGTGGTGGCCGCCACCGGCGAGTCCATGGCCGGCACCCGGCTGTGCGATCTGTACCCCAACCTGGCTCCCGCCTACGGCGACCTGACCTATCGGGTCTACGACCCGGCCGATTTCGTGGGCCTCGATGTCGTCGTCATGGGGCTTCCGCACGGCACCAGCCAGCCGATAGTCGCCGAGCTGTTGGGCAAGGTCGGTGTCGTCGCGGACATGGGCGCCGACTTTCGCCTGGACGAGCCGGCGCTCTACGACGAGTGGTACGGCGCCCCTCATACCTGTCCCGACCTGTTGCCCGAGATGATCTATGGATTGCCCGAGCTGTTCCGCGAACAGTTGGTCGGCGCCCGTGGCATCGCGGTGCCGGGGTGCAACCCGACGGCCGCCTGTCTGGCGATGGCGCCTTTCACCAAGCAGGGCTTGCTGGATGGCGGGCCGGTGATCGTCGACATCGCGGCCGGCGTGTCTGGTGCCGGCCGGGGTCCGAAGGCCCACACCCAGTTCTGCGCCGTCGACGAGAACTATGAGGCCTACGGCATCCTCACCCACAGGCACACCCCCGAGATGGAGCAGGTGTTGGGAGCGCCGGTGTTGTTCCAGCCTCATCTGGCGCCGATGAACCGGGGCATTCTGGCCACCTGCTACGCACGGCCGGCCGAGGCGATGAGTTCGCAAGACGCTTTGGCGGCGATGGCGGGCTTCTACGCAGACGAACCGTTCATCACCGTCGACGAGCGGTCGCCGTCGACCAAGGCCACGATGGGGTCGAACCAGGTCCACATGACGGCCAGGGTCGATCCGCGCACCGGCACCCTGTTGGCGATTGCTGCCATCGACAACCTCACCAAGGGTTCGGCGGGCGGCGCTATCCAGTCGATCAATATTGCGATGGGGCTGCCCGAGACCATGGGCCTTCCCCAGATCGGATTGTTGCCATGAGCCGCACGGAGCGACCCGAAGGGTCGCCAGAAGGCGAAAAGAGTGCGATGAGCCGCACGGAGCGACCCGAAGGGTCGCCAGAAGGCGAAAAGAGTGCCATGAGCCGCACGGAGCGACCCGAAGGGCCACTCACTCCTGAGTTGACCGCACACCTGCTGACCGAGGTGCTGCCCTACATTCAGCGGTTCCGCGACAAGATCGTTGTCGTCAAATATGGCGGTAACGCGATGATCGACGACGATCTGGCGCGCACTTTCGCCTCCGACATGGTGCTGCTGCGCCAGGTGGGGATACTGCCCGTGGTGGTGCATGGCGGCGGTCCCCAGATCGGCGACATGATGAAACGCCTGGGCAAGGAGACAGTGTTCGAAGACGGCTTGCGCGTCACCGACGCCGAGACGCTCGACATCGCCCGCATGGTGCTGGTCGGCAAGGTCAACCGCGACATCGTCGGTGCCATCAACGTTCACGGCCCCCTGGCCGTGGGCCTTTCGGGCCAGGATGCCGGAATCATCACGGCCTCTGCTCGCGACCCGAGGCTGGGTTTCGTGGGCGACGTCTCGAAGGTCGATCCGACGATCATCCAGCGCCTGCTGGCCGAGGGCCTCATACCGGTCATCTCCACCATCGGTGCCGATACCGCCGGTCAGGCTTACAACATCAACGCAGACACCGTCGCAGGTGCCATCGCCGCGTCTCTAGACGCCGAGAAGGTCATCTACCTGACCGATGTGGCGGGCCTGCTCGCCGACGTCGACGACGCGTCATCGCTGATCAATCGCATCACCAGCGCCGAGCTTCAGAGTCAACTCGACCGGGGCGAGCTCGAGGGCGGGATGATCCCGAAGATTCGTGCGTGCGTCGATGCGGTCGAAGACGGGGTTCGATCCGCTCACCTGCTCGACGGCCGCGTACCTCACGTGGTGTTGATCGAGCTGTTCACCGATTCGGGTATCGGAACCCTGATAACCCGCGAGCCCTACACCAACTGACCCTGCCACCTACAGCACCAACACCTGAGATCGAGTAGCCGAGAGGGCGAAATGACACATGTAGCCGGCGTCGACGACGCACCCGACCACTGTCCGATAATGCCCACCTACGGGCCGCCGAGCGTGATGTTCGTTCGTGGCTCGGGAACCGAGTTGTTCGACCGCGAGGGCAAGCGCTATCTCGATCTGCTGTCGGGCTTGGCGGTCACGTCGCTGGGGCATTCGCACCCGGCGGTGGCCGAGGCGTTGTCCGAGCAGGCCCGCACCCTGTTGCACGTGTCAAACCTGTTCGCCACCGAACCCCAAATCGAGGTCGCCCAGACCATCGACCGCCTTCACGGAGGGGGAGGGCAGGTCTTTTTCTGCAACAGCGGTGCCGAGGCGAACGAGGCCGCCATCAAGCTGGCCAGGCGTCACGGTGGTGTGGGGCGCCACGTGGTGGTTTCGGCCATGCGGTCTTTCCACGGCCGAACCCTTGCGACGTTGCACGCCACCGGCCAGCCCGAAAAGCACGAGGTTTTTCAGCCTCTGCCCGAGGGTTTCAGGCACGTTCCGTTTGGCGACATCGACGAGCTCGAGCGCTCGATCGACGACACGTGCGCGGCGGTGCTTCTCGAACCGGTGCAGGGTGAAGGTGGCGTCAACCCTGCACCTGAGGGTTACCTCGAGGCTGTTCGCGCGCTGTGTGACGAGCGCGGCATGCTGATGATGATCGACGAGGTGCAGACCGGCTTTGGTCGCACCGGCGAGTGGTTCGGCTACCAGCATTACGGTGTGCGCCCCGATGTGGTGTCGATGGCCAAGGCCCTGGGCAACGGCGTGCCCATCGGTGCCATCTGGGCGCCGCGCGAGGTGGCTGCATCGTTCAAGCCCGGAGACCATGCCACCACCTTCGGCGGCCAGCCTCTGGCGACCTCGGCGGCACGGGCCGTGCTGCGGGTGATGGAAGCCATCGACGCCCCCGACACGGCCATGCGCATCGGCGGTGAACTGATGGCCAAGCTCGAAGAGGTCGACGGCGTGTCGGGTGTGCGGGGTCTGGGCTTGCTGCTGGCAGCTCAGCTCGAAGAAGGCATTGCGGCAGGCGAGGTGGTCAAGCTGTGTCTGAACCGTGGCCTGGTGCTCAATGCGGTTACGCCCACGTCTATCCGGTTCGCCCCGCCGTTCACGCTGACGTCCGAGCAGATCGACGAGGCCCTCGCCATCCTGGCCGGCGCCATCGCAGATGTCAGGAACACGTGATGCGGCACTTCCTCGAAATCGACGACCTGAGCCCCACCGAACTCGACGAGGTCCTCGAGCTGTCGACCATGCCCGGAGTGCCCCAGGTGCTTGCCGGCAAGGGCGCGGGGCTGGTGTTCGAAAAGCCGTCGGCGCGCACGCGCAACTCGGCCGAGATGGCCGTTGTGCAGCTGGGCGGCCACCCGATCTACATCCGCGATGAGGAGGTCGGCATCGACAAGCGCGAGTCGGCCGAGGACGTCATCAGGGTGCTGGGGCGTTATCACGCGCTAGTTGCGGCGCGGGTGTTCGACCACGGGGTACTCGAACGCATGGCGGCATGCGACGCGGTGCCCGTGGTCAACCTGTTGTCCGACGTTGCCCACCCGATGCAGGCCCTCGCCGACCTGCTCACGTTGCGCGACGAGTTCGGCTCGCTCGAGGGGCTCACGGTCACCTACGTGGGCGACGCCAACAACGTGTGGCGTTCGTTGGCGCTGGGGTGCGCCATGACCGGCGTCGTGAGCCGCATTGCGTGTCCGGCCGACTATGCGCCCAGCGCTGAGGACCTCGACCGGGTGCGCTCGCTTGGTGGTTCCATCGAGGTGTTCGACAGGCCCGAGGCTGCGGCCGAGGGCGCCGACGCGGTGTACACCGATGTCTGGACGTCGATGGGCCAAGAGGCTGAGTCGGCGGCTCGACTGCGCGCATTCGAGGGCTTCCAGGTGACCCCGTCGTTGCTCGACCTGATGTCGCCGCGGGGCATCTTCATGCACTGCCTACCCGCCCATCGCGGAGAAGAGGTCAGCCACGAGGCCGTCGAATCCGAGCGCAGTCGCGTGTTCCCCCAGGCCGAGAACCGAATGCACTCGGCGCGTGGCCTGTTCGCATGGATCGTCCAGCAGGCCTAGCGGTGCAGCGATGAAGGCCCAACGACAGCACGCGATCGAAAAGATCCTCTCCGACCATCAGGTGACGTCGCAGGGGCAGTTGGTCGACCTGCTCGCCGAAGGTGGCTTCGACGCCACCCAGGCAACGGTGTCGCGCGACCTCGAGGAGCTGGGTGCGGTAAAGGTCCGGGTGCCCGGAGGCGACTCGATCTACGCAGTGCCCGAGATCGCCCACCAGCGCCAGGCGCCCGAGGACCATGTGCGCAGGGTGTTCTCCGACTGGGTGGTCGAGATCGCCGACAACGACCCCGTCGTGGTGCTGCGAACGCCGCCCGGGTCTGCCCATGTGGTGGCCTCTGCCCTAGACCGGTCGGGGCGCGCCGACATCATCGGTACGGTGGCCGGTGACGACACCATCCTGGTGGTTGTCGCAGCTGGCATCGAGGCCGCCGTGGTGGCGGCAGAATTCAAGGATCTCGCCGGGCTCTGATCGCCCCGGCCCTCATCAGGAGCAACAAATGTCCAACTCAGTCGAGCGTGTGGTTCTGGCCTATTCGGGCGGTCTCGACACCTCGGTGATCCTCCAGTGGCTTCGAGACAACTACGAATGCGACATCGTGACGTTCACCGCCGACCTCGGCCAGGGCGAGGAACTCGAGCCGGCCCGGGCCAAGGCACTGAAGATGGGCGTGCCCGCCGAACAGATCTTCATCGAAGACCTGCGCGAAGAGTTCGTCCGCGACTTCGTCTTCCCGATGTTTCGGGCCAACGCCATCTACGAGGGTGAGTACCTGCTTGGCACCTCCATCGCCCGCCCGCTGATCGCCAAGCGTCTGGTCGAGATTGCGGCCGAGACCGGCGCCGATGCCATCAGTCACGGAGCCACCGGCAAGGGCAACGACCAGGTGCGCTTCGAGCTGAACGCGTATGCGCTCAACCCCGACATCCGGGTCATTGCGCCCTGGCGCGAATGGGACCTGGGTGGCCGCGAGACCCTGTTGGCCTATGCCGCCGAGCGCGACATCCCCATCGACAAGACACGCGGCAACAAGTCGCCGTTCTCGACCGACGCGAACCTGCTCCACATCTCCTATGAGGGTGGCCCGCTGGAAGATCCTTGGACCGAACCTCCCGCCGAGATGTGGCGCTGGACCACCAGCCCCGAGGAGGCCCCCAACGAGGGCACCTATCTGGAGCTGACCTACCGCAAGGGCGACATCGTGGCCATCGACGGCAAGGAGATGTCGCCCGCGCAGGTTCTGGCCGAGCTGAACCGCATCGGCGGCGCCAACGGCGTTGGTCGCACCGACATCGTCGAGAACCGCTTCGTCGGTATCAAGAGCAGGGGAGCCTACGAAACCCCCGGCGGCATGATCATGCTGAAGGCCCACCGGGCCATCGAGTCGATCACCCTCGACCGCGATGCAGCTCACCTCAAGGACGAGATGATGCCCAAGTACGCGGAGCTGATCTACAACGGCTTCTGGTTCGCCCCCGAGCGCTACATGCTGCAGGCCGCCATCGACCTCAGCCAGGCCCATGTCAACGGCGATGTCAGGGTCAAGCTGTACAAGGGCAACATCACCATCGCTGGTCGTCGCAGCGACGACAGCCTCTTCGACGAGGCCATCGCCACCTTCGAGGAAGACCAGGGTGCCTACAACCAGGCCGACGCCGAAGGCTTCATCAAGCTCAACGCCCTCCGCCTGCGCAACCTGGCTCGCAAGCGGAGCTGAGTCGCTGTGAGCGCAGACACTTCAGGCGCCCAGCCACAGCAGGGTCAGACCCTCTGGCACGGGCGGTTCGCCGGCGGTCCGGCCGAGGCGTTGCAGGCCCTCAACGACTCGTTGCCCTTCGACCGGCGGATGTATCGCGAAGACATCGAAGGGTCTCGGGCTCACGTGCGCATGTTGTGCGACGTCGGGTTGTTCACCATCGGTGAACGCGACAGCGTCTTGGCGGCCCTCGACCAGGTTCAGGCCGAAATCGAGTCGGGAACGATGGTGTTCGTCGCATCGGACGAAGACATCCACACCGCGGTCGAAAGGCGGGTCACCGAAATAGCGCCGGCCGGGGCCAAGATGCACACCGGCCGTAGCCGAAACGACCAGGTGGCCACCGATGTCAGGCTGATCACCCGCCGCGAGATCACCGAGGTCGCAGAACTGGTTCTGGGGTTCCAGCAAACCCTGCTGGCCCGCGCCGACGAGGCCATCGAGAACGGCTGGTATCTGCCCGGCTACACCCACCTGCAGCGAGCGCAGCCGGTGATGTTGGGCCACCACTTCCTGGCCCACGGTTGGGCCTTGGCCAGAGACGTCGACCGCCTGCTCGATGCCCGGCGCCGCACCGACGTTTCGGTGCTTGGCGCCGGAGCCCTCGCCGGCTCGTCGCTGCCGCTCGACCCGCAGCTGTCGGCCGACTACCTGGGCTTTTCGGCCGTGTTCGACAACAGCCTCGACGCCGTGGCCGACAGAGATTTCGTGGCCGACACCCTGTATGCCCTGACGATGCTGGGTGTGCACCTCAGCCGCATCGGCGAAGAGTTGATCCTTTGGGCGACCGACGAGTTCGGTTTCGTCACACTCGACGACGGGTTCTCGACGGGTTCGTCGATGATGCCCCAGAAGAAGAACCCCGACATCGCAGAGCTGGCCCGGGGCAAGGCGGGTCGACTCGTGGGCCACCTGACCGGGTTGCTGACGACGATGAAGGGTCTTCCCCTTACCTACAACAAGGACATGCAGGAGGACAAGGAGCCGCTGTTCGACGCCCTCGACACGGTCCGACTGACCCTGCTGGCTCTCGACGGCATGATCTCGACATTGACCATCAGGGGCGACCGCATGGCTGCGGCAGCTGACTCGCCCTATTCGGCTGCCACCGACCTGGCAGAACACCTGGTGGTCAACGGAATGGCCTTCCGCGATGCCCACGCCGTTGTCGGCGAGCTGGTTCGCCGGGCCCTCGGCGGCGAAGGGTCGCTGGCCGAGTTGGTGGCCGCATCACCGCACCTCGGCGAGGAAGCGGCCCTGATCCTCGAGCCTGGCGCAGCGGTCAAGCGCCGCACCACCAGGGGCGGGGGAGGGCCCGCCGCGGTGGCCGAGCAACGCAAGCGTTTTGGGAAGCGCCTGGCAGCCGACTGGGAGAGGGTCCGTAGCTAGGCAGGTGCTATGCCGCACCGGCGGTGGGAGGCATCGGTGGCCAACACGATCACCTATCAGTACGAATCGCCATCGAAGCTCTTCCCTGGAACGACACCACAGCTCGGGCTGAGCACGTTCACGCCTCCCGAGCAGCTGACGGGTCGATCGCCTTGCTTCGTCGAGGCGTTCGTAGTGAGGCCCGACGTAGTGGCCGCCGCCCTACTAGCCGTCGCTACAGTTGCCGGCTCGCGCTACTTCGAACCGTGGAACTCGATCGCCAAGCGCATCCGCGACTCCGATCCCGTGGTGACGTTCGATGGCGAATGCCTCAGATTCGAGTCGTTCTCGGCGTGCTCGGGCGTTCACGCTCGCCTCGACATTGCGTCCGACGGCCTCGACATCGATCACGCCTCGACAGGCACCACCAACGTCGACGTGAATCCGCCCCTTAGAGCCGCACTGTCATCGCTCGCGGCGTCGGACCCGCTGCGCCTGCGGGTCGGGTCAGATCGGCTCGAGGTCGACACCATGGGGGGAACGCTGGTCGAGAAGCAGGTGCCGCTTCCAACGCGTTGGGTCAGGGGCTTCGGCGAGACTCAGGTCGTCCAGCGTCGCTCGAAGCAGCGCCTCGACGTCGGAGCCGCAGCGTTCAGGAAGCTGATTCAAACGATGCCGACCAAGTCCCGCGGGAGCCTTCACGTAGAACAGGCGGGTTCGGGCCTGCGGCTGGGTCTGCGCCCGGGTCCGCGATCGGTGACCCTGATCGGCCCTGATCGCCTGGCTGCGTTCAAGCCCCTGCTGCGTTTCGCCGAACGGCTGGTCGTTTGGTCAACCGAGACCGAACCGGGCATGCCGACGGCGAGCGTATGGGAGCTGACCCTGCCCTCGGCTCGCCTGACCCTTTCGGTGAGCCCTGAGCCGGCACGGGGATTCTCAGGGGAGGGGGGCCTGCTCGAGGCGCTGAGCGCGCAAGACGTCGACGCTGCCGAGATGGTCGAGTTGGCGCTCGGCTTGCGGCCGGTGGCGTCAGTCGAAGACATCGCTGCAGGCCTCGGATTCGACGCGGCCTCGGCTGCGAGGTCTGTCGACATGTTGGCTGCTGCGGGCAGGGTCGGCTTCGACCCGGGCCTCGGTGGCAGCTTCCATCGCCTGCTGCCGTTCGGTGGCGTGATCGACGAGTTGAACCCCAGGCTGTTGTCAAGCAGAGCCTTGCTCGACGCCGGGGCAGTGAGCTTCGACGGCCCCGACATGAGCAGATGCAAGGTGCTCAGCGGAGATCACCACCACGTCGTCCAGCTAGCGGGTCAAGGGGCGGAGGGGTCGACCTGCACCTGCGCCTGGTACGCCCGCTATCTCGGCAGCAGAGGGCCATGCAAGCACGTGCTTGCGGCCGTGGCGCACCGCCGCGAGGTGATGGGCCGATGACCGAAACCGCCGAGCTGATGGCGCAGCTCGATAGGCACGTCCAGGCGCTCGACAGCGCTGGAGTGGCGGCGTGGTGCCGTGAGGTGGGGCCCAAGCAGCTGCGTTCGATGCGCACCACGATCGCCGCGTTCGCCGAGAAGCAGTATCGCCACTACGACCGCAACGAGAGCTGGTTGGACGCCAAACGCCGCGCCGGTGCAGCCGCTCTTGCGGTCCTGGCCAGCGCCAGCACTGTGAACAAGGCCGCCGCTGGTATCGACTACTCGGCGGTGAGTATCGATCTGACTGCAGCCGTCGATCTGATGGCCGAGCTCCGGCCGAGTTGGCTGGACGGCCTGGCAGAGCGGCTGCTGAAGAACCGCTCGGCGACGCACTGGAACCTCGGTCACGCGCTCCAGGCTGCGGGTCTCACCACAAAGCCATCAGGCCGTGAGTACCTGGTGCAGATGGCGTCCAGCCTATTTCCGGTCGCCCGGAAGCTTCGGGAGCACCCCGAGCTGATCGACGACATGTGGAGGCTTTTTGACGACCCTTCGATCGGCATCGGCGGCCCGTGGGTCGGTTGGGCGGCAATGCTCGACCTCGAAGAGCGGCTCGGAGAACCGGGGCCGGAGGAGTCTGGCTGGGTCCCGGCGCTGCTTGTCTTGTCAGCGGAGGGCACAGTCAGCCGCGACCGACTGATCGACTCGGCGCTTCGGGCCCTGCAGATCGAGATCGACCGCGCCGATCCGCGGTCATATCTGGAGTTGTTGAAGCAGCTCGGCCCGACGCATGCCGAGAAGGCTGCCAGGGCCGAGACCTACTCGTCGCTTCAACGATCGACCAAGCCAGCGGTCGTCAAATACGGCCTGAGCGTCGTCAAGGAGTTGCTGGCTTCCGACTCGGTGCGTCCCGACATCGTTCTCGAGCACGCAGACGGTCCGTTCTTCCTTGGCTCCAAGTCGCTGGCGAACCCGCAGATCGCTCTGTTGAAGCGAATCGGCAGGGCACCCGAGTGGCGAGACGCTGCCGCCTTGTCGTTGGGTGCGGCGCTCGGGCACACCAGTGCGGACGTGCAGGCACGCGCCATCGATCTGGTTGCAGCCTGGTGGTCGGATCTATCGGCCGAGACGCAGCAGGCGCTCAACACCGCGGCCCGGGCCCTGGCCCCGTCGCTGATGGGGGCGTGGGCCGTCGCAACTGGTGCCGAGATGGCGGCCTCAGGGCTTACGGGCGCCTGGACGCCTCCTCCCCGAGAGCGGATGCCAGCGGCATTGGACGAGGATCAACTCGTGCTTGGGCTCGCATCGGCGATGGAGGGGACGGCCGCCCCGATCCTGTTCGATCGGGTGATCGAGGGCGTCCTGCGAGTCGCCTCGATGTCTCTCGGCGCGCGGCGCGAGCTGTTCGCTCCTGTTGCGTCTCGAGCTGCGACCAATGAGTGGCCCAAAGGGCAGCCAGAGAGATTCGCCGCCGTCGCATCGCTGATGCTCGCCGGTGTTGATCCCCAGCAGTGGACCATCAGCTCAAGGACCATTGGCGGCGCCGTGCTCCGCGAGGTCTTGCAGAGTGTGGCCGCGGGCGAGTCGCGTCCTTATCTGGCCATGCCGCAGCACGTCGGCGGTCGGATCGACCCTGCCGAGGCAAGGAAGCGCCTGGCCGAGGCCCCAGGCTCGGCTCCCGCAAGTCGGCGGCTGTGTGCCCTCCGGTCGGACGCAGATCACCAGTACCTCCGAGTGGAGGCGTCCTGGGAGCCGTCGCCGGTGCCGGACCCGTGTCGCCGGTATCGCTGTCACGCTGTGGTGCACTTCGCGGAAAGCCCTCTTGCCCTACCTCCCGGTCACCGTTTCGACTGGTTGGCGCCCGGGCTCAGAACAGAATTCGACGTCGTGGGCACCGAAGAGGATCTGAGGATCCTGAGCTACGTTGCTCCTGAGAGCTACAACTACAGCGATCTCGAGGCTCGCTGGCAGTTGACGCTCGTTCCCCACCACCTGGATCTCCTGGCTATCGCCGGGGCCTCGAACCTGGCCGAGGGCATCGACAAAGAGCCGTCTCCGTACACCAGTAGCGGTTTGCGGGATGTTCTCGAAGCCCTGGTCTCAACCGACCAGCCGGCGGGTCCGCTGGCCCCGTTCGTGGTTGGTATGGGTCTGGGTGCCAAGGCCGCGGTGGTCAGTACCGCCGCCGTCGATGCAGCGATCGCGCTGTGCTCGACAGAGCGTTCGACGGTCGACGCCATCGTGTCGGAGGTCGGTCGGCTCGTCGACGCGAAGATCGTGAAGCCGGTACGCCTTGCGAAGTCGCTGGCTGCGATGGTGCAGTTCGATCCAGCGCTGGCCCGTGACCTGAGCATTGCAATCCTCGAGCGAATTGGAGCTGCACGCGACGCGGCTGCGGTCGCGTCAGTCGCATGCGACGCGGCGGCCCTAGCGGGGGTGGCCCCTCTGCCGGCAGGACTTCGCGAGATCGCGTCCGCCGTGGGGTCGTCGCGGCTCCAACGCGAGCTTCGGCGTTTCCGCACGATTTGACCTGTGCACAGCGTCGAGGCCTAGCGCAGGCTGGGTCAGCGGTACTCGCTGATCTTGAAGTACTGCTCCTGGGCATGACCCTCGAAAACGAGGCGGAAGTTGTCGGCACCGACGACCTCGCTGAATTGCCGCTCGTGCTCGGCCAGCCACTGCGGATCGATCGCCTTCCACTGCTCGAGGCTCTCCCAGTACAAGATGATGGTCACCTTGTGCGGGTCGCCCTCGCACAGCCACATCTCCTTGCCGACGAGGATCGGGAAGCGGTCGGCCTCGCCCTTGGTCCAGAACTCGAACTCGGCCTCCAGCCAGCTGTCGAACGCCTGCGGCTTGACCTCGTAGACGAGGTGCTCGACGGCGAGCGGCGGATCGAAGCGGTGCAACTGCTTGTTGTTGACCCAGTTCATTGCATCAGCATCGCAGGTCTCCCGACCACAGACCGGATAGCCCTGTTCAGTACAAATGCTTGGCCCCGGCGCGCTCTCATGTTACGGTTTCATTACGGACTGTGCGGGGCGGGTTGATTGGGAAGGTGTTCCAGTGGACCTGAGCAGGCTCGAGACGGCGGCCGGTTCAAGCGAGGCAGCGGTGCTCGCCACGCGTACCTCGTTGCGCTTGCTGGCGGTGGCGTTGGCGACGCTCGTCGCGCTGCGCGTCATGAAGGGGCTCGTGAGTCGTATCGATGACGAACGAATTCGTGGCCAGATGGCCTACTTCGTGCCCAAGGTCGTGCGACTGTTGGGTGCTATTGCAGGGATAGCCGCAATAGGAGTCGACGTCTCGGGTATGGCAGCGGTGATGGCCACCATAGGTTTCACCGGCGCGGTGGTGTTCACGCCGGTAGGGCAGAACCTGGTGGCCGGCGCGATGGTGCGGATAGACGACGTGTGCGTCGAGGGGGACGTGGTCACGGTGGGCTCGCGGCACGGAACGGTGGTGCATCGATCGTTGCTGCGCACCGAGCTCGAGCTGCCCGACGGCTCGAAGGCCTGGATCCCCAACTCGATGTTCCAGGACGGTGAGGTGCTCAACCACAGCCGACTCGGCGGTTGGCGCATCACGGTGCAGATACCGCTTGATCGCTCAGAGGACAGGCGCCGGGCCCAGGTGGTGATGGAACGCGTGGTGTCGGAACTGGAATGGAACCAGCCGGGCAAGCGAGCGTTCGTGGCATTCGACCACGTAGGTGGCGAGGCCATGTTCTTCAACGTGTTTGCCTGGATAGCCGACCGCACCGAGGAGCCTCGCTATCGAGGAATGCTGCTGGACGAACTGGTCGACGCACTGGAAGACGAGGGTGTGTCGGTGGGCCAGACCACGAACCTGACACTCGAGGCGGTCACCGCTTCGTTGTCTGGCTAGCTGGAAGCGTCACCCGAGGTGTCGTCGAAGTCTGTGTCACAGTCGGTGAGCCCCACCATGCGGTCGAGGTAGGTGCCGGGCGCGTCCAGATACATCGAGTCGACCTGGAAGGCGACCTTCGTTGCCGTAGCCGGGTCTACCGACGACAGGGCCTCGTTCCAGAGCCGGCACAGTTCGAGGTCTTCGGCGACATCGTCCCAGTCGACCACGCCTTCCAGATCGCGGCCGAACGTTGCCGTCATGATGTGATCGAGTTCGTCGAACTGGTCATCGGTGCAGCCGTTGTCTGGGTCGGAGGCGAAATCGGCACAACCCAGAAGCTCGGCTATGAAGTCGATGTCAGCGAAACCGTCGGGGGAAGCCTGCGCCAGGCCGAGCAGCCAGCGATAGTGCGCCGCACTGTCGGCGATCGATGCCAGAGCCAGGCGGGCCTGGGGCTCCTGCACCGTCGGCAGCACCTCCGCGGCCTTCATGTCGAGCGCCTCGCTGAGCGCCACACCCGTGGCCAACCCGACGGCCAGGTACCGTTCCTCGTCGTCGCTGTCGTACACGGCTTCGTCGTATTCGGAGGCCGCACCGGCCTCGACCAGCGCTGCGAACACCTGAGCGAAAGCGGCCCGACCCGGGTTCATGTCCCAGGAGGCGTCCTCGTCCAGGTCGGCATCCCGGCGGCACTCGCTTCGGCCGAGGAACCGCGAATCGAGCCACGAATCGTCTACCAGGGCATCGAACAACTCCATCTGCTGGGGACCGAGGCGCTCGATGGTGGGATCCCACTCGTCGCACAGGCTGTAGCGCTGACCGGTGTCGGCGTTGATGAACCCGGCGGGGTACTGATCGTCGAAGTCGTCGAGCTCGTCGGGCAGTTCTGTGGCGTTGTCGAGGTCGTCGAAGGCCCGATTGATCGTCTCCGCGTCCGGGTTGACTTTGCACGCCTTGTCGCCCTGCAGTAAGAAAGCAGCCACGCACGAGCGGCCCAGGCGGTCGAGGCCGCGGGCCTGATCGAGTAGGTCGTAGGCCGCCTGGTTGTAAGCGACGAACACCTGAGCCGCCTCAGATCTCACGCTCCAGTAGCTCGAGTAGTCGGGGTCGAGACCCGCACCCAGCGCAGCCTGAGAGAACGCGTCGATCGTTCCGTAGATGTCGATGCTGATGCTGGCCGAGGCCGAGAACGATGCCAGGACCAGCTCTGGGGACTCGTCGTCGGCGCCTCGATCGAACTGGTCGATCATCACGGCGTCGACCGCTCTCTGGTCGTTCAGCACCAGGTCGGCGATGGTGTCGAACATGTGGGCAACGTGCTCGTTGTCGGAGGTCGGCGTTGGTGGGGTCGCTGCGCCGCTCGGGGGTGGGGCGAAGCGGATCGTGTCGAACCCGTCGGGCGGAGCGAGCAGCTGGCTTTCGTCGTCGGCGGGTGCCGTCGTGGGCGATGAGTCCTGGGTCTGCTGCGTCGACTCGGGCGCCTGCGTCGTGGGGTCAGCGCCGTCGGATGCGTTGGTGTCGCCGCCTGACCCACAGGCGGTCAGGGCCAGCCCGAGTGCTAGCGCAACGGTTGCGAGTCTGGAGGGCATTTCGAGTTCTCCTTGTCGGCGGGCATGCATCGTGTCGCCCTGCCATTAACGACCCGTTAATTGGGCGGGGTGGATCTGCCGGCTCGGCCTGCGTCGAATTCACCGATCGGCGTCGTTTCGTTGACGCTTCGTTAACCGACGTCGAGAACTATGGCCCCAAGCCGAAACGCGACAGTCGGGCTGAGCAGGGGAAGGAAACCGATCGATGGAACTCGCCGGCAGGGTCAGATGGGACGATGGCGAGCCGTTGGTGGACGGGGTCGTCGAGATACGCGGACCCCAGCGGCGCCGAGTGCGCCACTGGGAGTACACGCGCTCGCTGCACCTGCTGAGCACGTCGCGAACAGACGCCGGCGGTTGCTTCGTGGCCTCGATCGATGCCGGGCCGGTCGACCACCTGAACGTGTTGGTGAAGACGCCAAGAAACGGCATCGTGTTTGTGGGCAGGTTGTCACCGGCGCGGCCCGGCGAGGCGGTTCACACCATCGTGGTGCCGCGCGAGCCCGAGATATCGCGCTCTGCGTGAGATAGGGCGCTCAGGCCTTGGTGGCCAGGACGCACAACAGCTTCCCTCGCGACGCCTGGCTGGTGGTCAGGCGAACATCACCGAGGCCGTGCGCTGCGCACGCGGTCATGAACACCTCGGCTTGTGACTCGAGCCAACCGTGGTCGGTGATGTCGGTTCCGTCTCCGCGTAGGTACCGCTCTATCGCCAGGAACCTGCCACCGGGCTGCAGCACCCGCCCGACCTCGGTCAGCCCGGCGTCGACGTCTTGCCAGTGGTGCACGGTTGCCATCGACCAGACCACCGTGGCGCTGCTGTCTTCGACGGGCAGGGCTTCGGCGGCACCGGTCCTCCACTGAATCGATGGGTGATCGTTGCGGCGCTTGCCCACCTCGATCATGACCTCGGCCGGGTCTACTGCCACCGCTGTGGCGCCGCGCCTCACGGCTTCGCGCACCGCCACGCCCGGCCCACTGCCGATGTCCACCAGGTGATCGCCTGGCCCGATGCCGACGAGGTCGCACGCAACTCCGGCGTCGGTTCCGACCTTCAGGAATCGCACAGCCGCCTTCAGACCCTCCCAGCCGGAGAATCCGGGGTGATGCGCGTGGTGGTTGGGAACTGGCGCTTCCATGACTGCTCCGAGGGTGGGCTTGGGCTCGACTCCAGGCAGAGTAGTGACATGATCCTGCGTCGGCGCGAACGCCAGCCCGAACCTCCATGGAGGCAGCGCTTCGATCAGGCGCGGACTTTGGTGCTGGCCCGCACCGACGATGCCTCGGTCGCTGTGAGGTTGTCGGCCGTCGAGTCGGCGTTGCTCGAGGCCACATCGGACCGCGCCTCGTTGGTGGGTGCGATCGACCAACTCGGTGGACATCGCGCGGGCGACGAACTGAAGGTCGCTCTGCGGCGCAGACCCGACCCGACCGCTGCGGACTCGCCCGAGATCATCAGCCTGCGCCGCCGCTTCGAGTCGGTTCAGCGGTTGAAGAACTCGCTCGATGATCTCGACCAGCGGGTCGCGGCCACACTTGCCGATCTCGAGTCGTACGCCGCCGAGGTGGTCGAGTCGTCTGTGACGGGTGTTGGAACCGCCCAACAGCACCTCGATGCTCTGAACGGCGACGCGGCCGCGTTGCGGGCCGCTCATGCCGAGCTAGAAGCCCAGTTCCCGATCGTGACCAGAGACCCAAGGGGAGGCCGATGAACTGCCCGCTTTGCATCGACCGTTCGCTCGAGCCCGTTTTCAGATCGGGTATCGAGATCGATGTCTGCCCGAACTGCAAGGGGATGTGGCTAGATCGGGGCGAGCTGGACAAGTTGGCCGGCTCTGTGGACCCAGCACCTCGGGACGCGGTTGGTTTCGAGCCCGTTGCGTCGGCAGGCGGCAAGGTCAAGCCGGACAAGGGCAAGAAGAGGCGCAAGAAGTCGTTCGCCGAACGCCTCGGCGATGTCCTAGAAGAGGTCATTGACCTCTGACCAGAGGGTAGAGAAGAGGTCATTGACCTCTGACCAGAGGGTAGAGAAGAGGTCATCGACCTCTGACCGAACGGAGTTCTAGTGGGTGATGTAGTTGACGACCGGCGAGATTGGCAGGGGTACGTCGAGTTGCGCGATCGCTTCATCGACTTCGTTGGTGGGCTCGACAACCGGTCTCTGTCGACGATCGTGCCGATGTGCCCGGCCTGGTCGGTTGCCGATGTCGTGGCGCACGTTTGCGGCCTGAATGCCGATCTGGTCGGCGGCCTCCGCACCGATCTGGGTTCCGACGAACGCACCGGCTACAACGTCGAGCTGCGTCGGGGTGTATCGGTCGGTGAGGTCTGTCGCGAGTGGGTCGGCTACGAGGACGAGGTTCGTTCGGTGCTGATGACACTTCCGACCATGTCTGGTCGGCTGGCTGCCGACCTGTTGGTGCATCTGCACGACATCCAGCAAGCGCTGGGGTTGGCCATCGACCGGCAAGATGCTGCGCTGGTGTCGACCGCCGCGGTGTACGCCCGGCGCTGTGTGGATGGTGTGGGCGAGGTGTTGGGCCAGTCGATCGCCCTCGAGATCGAAGGGGTGGGCACGTGGCGACCACGAGAAGACCTGACCGCATCGGGCGTTTCGCTTCATGCCAGCGCGTTCGACTTCGTCCGTTCCTACAGCGGGCGGCGCAGTCGGGCACAGGTCGAGGCGCTCGACTGGCAGGGTGACCCTGGCGAGATCCTCGACAAGGCGTGGAGCCCCTATGGCGGGTTCCAGCCCGAGGACGTGGTCGACTAGAGCCGGGTCAGGAACTCGTCGATGGCCTGATTGAGGGCTTCGGGCTGGTCGTACTGAACCATGTGCCCGGCCGCCGGGATCACCACCTCGTAGGCGTTGGCGAAGTTCGCCATCCGCTGCGCGTGGGCGGCGTCGGAGTATCTGACGGCTCCGGCCGACGGTCCTTGCGACCAGAAGCGTGCCCAGGCGTCGCCACCGTTCACCACCAACACCGGGCAGTCGATCGAGCGCCACCTCTGGTAGGCGCGTTCCTGGTCGTGTCCGGCGAGCCAGTCGCGGGTGGCGGGGTCGAACAGCCATTCGTGGGCGCCGTTGTCGAGCACGCGCGTCGAGCGCTCGACCAGGTGCAGCGCCCGATCGGGTGACAGTCCGGGGTGGCCGGCTCTGAAGCGCTCGACCGCGGCATCGAGGTCGTCGAAGGTTCGGCTGCGATAGGGCTGGCGCATCAGGTCGGCGACCCGGCGGGCCCATGCGAGTTGGGCCTGGTCGTCGGTCAGCTCGACTCCTGCGCTCGGCCGTCTGGAGTCGACCGGTGGGCCCATTCCTTCGACCAGAACCAGAGCGCGGGCCACCGCGGGGTAGATCCCGCAGAACTGCGACGAAACCTGCCCGCCAAGCGAGTGGCCGACGATGATCGGGTCGGTCAGGTCCAGAGCGTCGATGGCACCGGCCAGGTCCGCGACCATCTGCAACACCGCGTAACCGCCCCGATCGCTCAGGCCGTGGCCGCGCAGGTCGAGGCTGAGCACCCGATATCGATCGCCGAATTCGAGCGCGATCGAATGCATGCTCCACGCCGAGTCGGCCTGGCCGTGAAGCGTGAGGATGGTTCCCAGCGGCGCTCTGTTGTTCAGCAAATCCGAATAGTCCAGGTGGTTCAGGGTCAGCGCACCGACGTCGATCCGGTGCTGGCGGGGTTCGAAGCGGTTGGGCACGGCGGCGATCGTACGCGACCGGGCTGCGGGCATCCCCTTCGCAGGTGGCAAGATCGTGGAGTGGCGTTCAGTTCGCGTTTCCGCAACTCGATCAGGGTCAGGTACGGCGAGGTCGACCAGCAGGGTGTGGTGTTCAACGCCCACTACATGGCCTACATCGACGACACCCTCGAGCACTTCATGAGCACCCTCGGAGATCTGCGCGATCTGGGCTGGGACATGATGATGAAGAAGATCGACATCGAGTGGCAGGGGTCGGCAGGCAACGGTGACGTGGTCGACGTCGACGTCGCCGCGGTCAGGTGGGGCAACACGTCGTTCGAGCTGGGCTACGCGGGCAGCGTCGAGGGCCGGCCTGTATTCACCTCGACGGTGCTCTATGTCTCGGTGCAGCTGGGCACCACCCAGACCATGCCCACGCCGGTAGAGGTGGTCGAGGCGTTCGGCCCCGCCGTCGATCGTCCCAGTTGAAACCGGGAGACACGTCGGCATCCGAGGGGCGACCAGGTTTGAACCCGGTGCCACTCGCAGACCTGGCCGGCGACGCGCTGGATGTCGCACCGCTTTTGCTGAACAAGATCATCCGATGCGGCGCAGCATCGGGACGCATCGTCGAGGTCGAGGCATACCGCGGCGCCGACGATCCCGGATCGCATGCATTCAGGGGGCGAACCCCTCGCACCGAGGTGATGTTCGGCCCCGCCGGTTTCGCCTACGTCTATTTCACCTATGGCATGCATTGGTGCCTGAACGTGGTCGTGGGCCAGCAGGGGACCGCCTCCGCGGTGCTCATCAGGGCCCTATCTCCAATAGAGGGCGTAGAGCTCATGTGGCAGCGTCGCCCCAAGGCCAAGCGCGAGCGCGACCTGTGCAGCGGCCCTGCGAAGCTGTGTCAGGCCCTGGGGGTCGACGGTGCGCTCGACGGCCATGACCTGTCGGTGCCGCCACTGGAGTTGCTCGACGACGGCCTGCCCGCTCCTCGAGAGCCGGTCGTCACCACCCGCATCGGTCTGACACGCGGGGCCGAGCTGCCCTGGCGGTGGTATGTGGACGGCGATCCGAACGTGAGCCGCGCCTGACCCGCGGGTGGGCGTTAGGTTGGTCGACCGTGGATTTCGAAACCGCACCCGAAGGGCCGCGCTGGGCCTCCCTGGAACAACTCCAGTCCGAGTCGCATCTGGAGACCGCACGTGGCCTGGTGCACGACCTGGAGGCGGCCTGCGACGACTCGGCGCGGTATCGCGCCGAGGTTCTCGAGTTCATCGACTCGCACCCCGACGCGTTGCACCGCACCTGCGTGACGGGCCATCTGACGGGGTCGGCTTGGGTAGTAGACAGCACGGGCGAACACGGGCTGGTGCTGTTCCACTCGAAGATCCAGCGCTGGTTGCAGCCCGGGGGTCACGCTGACGGCGAGGCCAACCTGGCCCGTGTCGCGCTGCTGGAGGCATCAGAGGAATCCGGAATCGAGGGGTTGCGGGTGTGGACCCAGCCCGTCGACGTCGACATCCACCTGTTCGTCAACCGCAAGTCTTCCGAGCCCGACCACCTGCACCTGGACCTTCGCTTCATAGTGCAGGCCCCTGCCGGGTCGGTCGTCAGCGGCAACCACGAGTCCGAAGAGCTGCGCTGGGTGACCTCTGGTCAGCTCGACTCGCCCGAGCTCGCTCTCGATGCCAGCACCAAGCGCCTGGCCCATCGAGGCTTCGAGCTGATGCGCCGTCAGTCGGCTGGGGCCAGAGGGTAAGTTTCACCGTCGTGGAGCAGTTCCAGGCGATCCTTCTTCGCTTCCTAGAGTGGGCCGTGGGCCTGGCGGCCGGGCTCGTGGTCGGCTGGTTCTTCTTCTGGCTGGCACCCGGGCTCATGTGGCCCCCCGCCGTGGGTCTGGTTTGCCTGGTCGCGGGCGGCAAGCTGATCTTCGAAGGGGTGTTCCCCGGGTTCGGCTACGGGTTGGCGATCTCGTCGATGATCAGCCTCGGGTACTTCGTTTCGTACTACCTGGGCGTCGGCATCTAGCCGTGTGTCACAGCGCTGGGTTTGCCCAGATCGTCACGGTCTGGCCGGGTTCCAGCGGCGAGTGCGTTCCGGGGTCGACCTTCCACACCTGGCCGGCGCGGATCTCTGCGGCCTCGGGGTTGTCCTCGGCCTCGACCACTATTTCGACCTCGTAGCCTGCGCCCAGCACCATCGCGGTCGCGGCCTCGACTCCTTCGCCCAACACGTCGGGCACCCTGCGGACCTTCTGCCCGTTGGCGACATACAGCACGACCTCGCTGCCCGACGGCACGATCGACTCGCCGGAAGGTTTCATCGACGCGACGACTCCGGGCGGATACTGGTCGTCGGGCACCGACTCGGTCGAGACCACGAACCCGGCGCGGGTCAAGATGTCGCTGGCCAGGTCACTGCGCATGCCTACGACGTCGCTCACCAGCTCACCCGGTGCTACGACTTCGTCGGCTGCAGCCGCGTCGTCGCCTGCATCGACCCGGTCTTGGGAGTCGCCAGCACTGTCGTCGGCGGATGGTTCGTCTTCGATCGGGTCGCCCAGCTCGAAGTCGCTTGCGGGCGTTTCGGCCAGAGCCGAGGTCATGAACATCTGCCACACTTCCGCGGGCCAGGTGCCGCCGGTGACTCGTATGCGAGTGGTTGGCGGCACCATCGGAACCTGCCCTTCGGCGAACCCGACCCACACGCTGGTCACCAGCTCGGGCGTGTAGCCGACGAACCAGGCATCGGCCCAGTTCTGGCCGGTTCCGGTCTTGCCGGCCGCGGGCCGCCCGATGCGGGCCCTGACTCCCGTGCCTCGCGAGATCACCTGCTGCAGCACCTGTGTCACCTGGTCCGCGGTTTCGCGTTCGAGCACTCGCAGGGGAGAGGGAGCGTGCTGATAGATGACCTCGCCGTCAGGACCGAGCACCCTGGTAACGAACACCGGGTCGTTGTGGACGCCACGGTTTGCGAACGACGAGTAGGCCGATGCCATGTCCAGCGGGCTGACGTCGTTGGCGCCCAACACCGCCGACGGCACGGCCATCAACGGCGAGTCGATACCGATGCCGGCTGCCACCCGCACCGCGTCGGCCGCGCCGACGTCCATCACCAGTTGCGCGTAGGCCGTGTTGTACGAGTTCACGGTTGCGTCGACCAGGTCGACCACGCCACCCTCGGTGCCGCCGTAGTTCTCGACCTCCCAGGTGCCGCCCGTGACCTCGATGTCCATGTGGGCAGGAGCGCTGTAGCGGGTGGACAGTTCCATGCCCTCTTCCAGCGCGGCCGCCAGCACGATTGGCTTGAACGACGAACCCGATGGCCTCTGCCCTTGCGTGGCCAGGTTGAACTTCGACTGTGGGCCGCCGTCAAAGAAGTCGCGGCCGCCCACCATCGCCTTCACCTGACCGGTCGCTGGGTCCATCGCCACCAGCGCGCCGTCCGGGTCGTCGAATGGGTCCACCAGAACCCGCTCCATCGATGCTTCGGCCAGCGCCTGGAGACGCAGGTCGAGGGTGGTCTCGATGGTCAGGCCGCCGGTGAACAGCAGCCGGGCGCGTTCTTCATAGGTTCGCCCGAACGCCGGGTGTTCGAGGATGAATCGCTTGACCTCCTCGACGAAATAGGCGCCGTCGTAGGTCGACTCGGGATCTGGGGTGGCCAGCACGATGTCGGTCTGGGCCAGTTGCTCGGCCTCGTCGGCGCTGATGTAGCCCTCGTCGGCCATGGCGTCGAGCACGAACGTCCGTCGCTCGATGGCGCCCTCTGCGTTCACGAACGGGTCGTAGGTCGAAGGCGCCTTGATCAGGCCGGCCAGAAGTGCGCCCTGGGCGATGTCGAGGTCGGCGGCGGGTATACCGAAGTAGATCTGTGCGGCAGCCTCGATGCCGTAGGCGCCAGCGCCGAAGTAGATCGTGTTCAGATACGACTCGAGGATCTCTTCTTTCGTGAACTGGCGCTCTACCTGAATCGCCAGCGACGCTTCTTCGATCTTGCGGTCGAGTGTGCGGTCGCTGCCGATGATGGCGTTCTTCACGAACTGCTGTGTGATCGTCGAACCACCTTCGACCACGGCGCCCTCGTCGACGTTTCGGCGCAGAGCTCGCAGGATGCCGCGCACGTCGATGCCGATGTGGGTCCAAAAGCGCCGATCCTCGGCGGCGACAATGGCGTTCTGGACGTGCTCGGGCACTTCGTCGAGTGTTATCTCGGTGCGGTTCTCGCCGGCGTGAAGGGTCGTCAGCTCGGTGCCGTTGGCCGCCAGGATCGTCGAGGCTTCGCTGTTGGGCGGGATGCTCGCATGCAGCTCGGGTGTCGTATAGGCACAACCGGCGGCCAGCATCGACACCGCCGCGACTGCGGCCACCACTCTCGACCTGGTTGCTGCGGCCGCGTTCACGGCTTGCCTCCTCGTGCCGACATCCCTCCCCGTCGGCTCTCTTCCAGTCGACGATGGGCCAGTCGGATAAACGGTTTTGTGCCGTCGGCGTGCGTGCCACGCTGTAGGGCGTGAACATGCTCGAGGACCTCAGCGCACGTGGTTTGATCCACGACACCACCGACCGTGGCGCTCTTGCGGCACGACTTGCCTCGGGACCGATCCGGCTGTATTGCGGGTTCGACCCGACCGCCGACTCGCTTCACGTAGGCAACCTGGTTCCACTGCTGGCGCTCAGACGCTTCCAGCTGGCCGGCCACATTCCCTATGCGCTGGCCGGAGGGTCCACCGGCATGGTCGGCGATCCGTCGGGACGGTCCGCAGAGCGCAATCTGCTCGACGACGAGACGCTCGCTCACAACCTGGCCGCCATTCGGGGACAACTCGAGCGTTTCCTCGACTTCGAAGGTTCCAACGCTGCCCGCATGGTCAACAACCACGACTGGACCGGGCCGGTCAGCTACCTCGACTTCCTGCGCGACGTCGGCAAGCACGTCACGGTCAACCAGATGGTGGCCAAGGAGTCTGTGAAGAACCGGATGGAGAGCGGCGACGGCATCAGCTACACCGAGTTCTCCTACATGCTGTTGCAGGGTTTCGACTTCATGTGGCTACACGAGAACGAGAACGTCGAACTGCAGATCGGCGGCTCCGACCAGTGGGGCAACATCGTGCTCGGCGCTGACCTGATCCGCCGGCGCAGTGGGGGAGCAGCTCATGCGCTGACCGTCCCCCTGCTGCTGAAGCCCGACGGGACCAAG